>JAWOIM010000725.1:0-8057 GCA_046484685.1 Chloroflexota bacterium
CGAAACCCTTTGTCACTATACAGACCTGACAGGTTTCCACCAGGCTGTGGAATTGCCCAACGCCTCGTTAAAAACCTGTCAGGTCTTGAGAGGCTGTATAGTTAGGATCTTTTTGCCATAACTGCTTACTGACTACTGACTACTGCCTGGGTCAGCAGAACAAAATCAACCACTTCGCCGCCGGGTGGCGCTGCACTAAGATGGAAAACGGCCGTTTCGCCCGGCGCTAAGGAGTCAGCGACAGCAACCTGCTGTAGGCCGCTGACCCGGCCCTGCGCGTCATAAAGCGTCGCAATCAGGGCAATTTGGGCAACGGGGGCCTCGTGATTATTTTGGATACGGCCCTGAATAATCACGCCACGTTCGCCATACTGCCCCTGCTGCTCAATCACGGCCACAGACAGTGAGCGAGTACCCAAGTCTACCACCGATTGGCCACCCACCACAGCGACGACCGGATAATCAAAAGCGGCAGGCGGTTCGTTGACCATGATGGCAAAGGGGGCTGTAGCCCCGGCGGGGATAACGGCGGCCGCCACCCAACCGGTTACGGCCGTTAACGGCGTGCCATCGGCCGCCGTCAGCCAGACTTCCACCTGTACATTTTCAGCAGCCGCCTCCCCTTCATTGACCACTTCTCCCAACAGCCACAAACTGCCTATCGGCGTCAGGTAGGCATCTATCTGCTCGACGCGGACCTGAAGGGGAATGGGGGTGCTGGCCAATTGTTGGGCCACGGCTGTGGCCGGCGGCGGTAGTTCAATGATCTGCCCAATTTGTAACAGTTCCGGGCGCACGTCGGGATTGCGCGTCCTGATTTCATCCACGGTGGTTCGCTGCTGAATGGCAATGCCCAACAGGGTATCACCCGCCTCAATTTCATAAAGGATGGGGGTTGGCAGCGGCGTGGGAGTAGGGCTGGGCAGCGGCGTGGGCGTCGTCTGTACCACCATCGCCTGGGGTGCCGCCCGCGTCATAAAGGAAACGCCTAGTTCAGCCGTGGGGGAAGGCGTCGGGGGGGATGGTTGCTCCCCGGCCGGCTCAACGCCACGACAAGCAACCGTTACAAACAGCAAAGCAATGAAATAGACAATGGTACGGAGTGCGGCGTACGTCTCAATGTTGCCATATGCACTCCGCCCTACACAATACCCATTGCCGCTTGAAAACCTCAATAAACCCATAAGAGGCCCAAGTATAGCTAAAAAACGGCCGTTGTAACACTTATCTCAGTATTCCTCTATCCGGGCAGCTCCCGTTTGCGTTGGGCCACAAATTCGTGCAGCGCTTCGGCAACGGCCGTGTCCAGTGCCGGTTGCTCATATGACTTGAGCAGTTGCTGGGCCACCTGGTGGGCACGTTGGGCCGTGTCCAGCCCTCCTTGCTCCTGCCAGTTCTGGTAATTTTGCCGGTCGCTAACTAGCGGCATATAAAAGGCATCACGGAAGCGGGCCATGGTGTGGGGCGTGCCAAAATGATGACCACCCGGCCCCACCTCGGCAATCGAGTCCAGGGCCAGCGTCTCATCGTTCACCGTCAGGCCGTCTAAAAAGTGCTGCATGACGGCCAGCCCTTCCATATCAACCACAAACTTCTCCAGCGAACAGACCAGGCCCGCCTCCAGCCAGCCGGCACTGTGAAAAATGACGTTGGCGTGGCCCATCACGGCCGGCCACAGACTCATCTGCGTTTCGTAAGAAGCCTGGGCGTCGGGAATTTTAGCCGTGTTGAGGCCGCCGCTGCCCCGGTAAGGCAGGCCATAGCGCCGCGCCAACTGGGCCCCGGCAAAAAGGGCGATGGCCCCTTCCGGCGTGCCAAAGGCAGGGCTGCCCGACTGCATATCGACGTTGGTGGTGAAACCACCATACACCACCGGCGCCCCGGGACTGGCCAACTGCAACAAGGCAATGCAGGCCAGCGCTTCTGCATTTTGCTGGGCAATGGCGGCGGCAATCGTCACCGGACTCATGGCCCCGGCCAGGATGAAGGGGGTTATAATTACCGCCTGGCCATGGTGGGCATAGGTCAGGGCTGCGCCCAACATACGGTCGTCAAAACGGAGTGGACTATTGGCGTTAATATTGCCCATCAGGACCGGTTCCGGCTGTTCGGCCGCCGGTCGGCCGTAGAGAATGGCGGCCATGGCCAGGCAGTCGTTGGCCACCATGCGGCCGTGGGCGGCCACCGTAATCGCCTTGTCGGTGTAGAGATATTGGCGCAGCACCTTTTCCAGATGACGGTGGGGCACGGGCACATCTTGCGGCTCCACCAGCAGCCCTTCGATGAGGTGCATCGGCTCACAGACGTGGGCCAGCCGGACCATGCGCTCAAAATCGGCCAGCAGGCCCGGCCGGCGGCCTACCTCCATATCAGAATAGAAGGGTGCGCCGGCAACCGTACCAAAGTTGATATGGTTACCGCCAATACGCAAGCTTTTGGCCGGATCGCGGGCCTGTAAACCAAATTCGGCCGGGGCCTGGGCCACCGCCTCCAACAGCAGGTCGGGATCAATCCAGACGTGGCGGCTGGTGTGATCCACCCGCGCCCCGGCCGCCTGCCACACGGCCAGCGCCTCGTCATCGAAAAAGTCGATGCCGATTTCACTGACAATGCGCATGGAAGCCTGGTGGATTTGCTCCAATTGGTCGGGCCTCAGCACCTCCATTGGGGCATACGGGTTGCGAATATGGCGAAACGGTTTCGTAGCCGACGGGGCCGGGGCCGCCTGTCGTCGTTCACGGCGGGGGGGTCTGTTTCGGGACATGATTGCCTCTCTTGAATGATAGATTGTGAAAGCGTAGTGCGTAGTGCTGGCAAAACCCACGACTCACTGTTTACCAAATACCGATTACCGATTACCGCTCACCGATTACTGTCCCAACCGGCGTACAGCTCGCCACAGCGGTTGGCTGCCGTAGTCGAAATATTTAACGGTGTCGAGATGGGGAATGGCGTCAGGATGGAGGCCCTGGGGAAAACGGCCGTTATAAATCCGCACCGACGCATAAAAATCAGGGGCCAGATCGACCGCCTCAGCATGAGTCTGGCTCTGGCTCCACTGCTGCTTGCCTTCGGGTCGGGCAAAGAGAACCAGGTTGGCGTAGTTGCCACAGGGCAAAGCCACACTGGAGTAGCTGAGCAAATCTGGGTTGCCGGGCAATTCTTGCACCAGCACTTCATCCAGTGGGTGAAGACGAGCATCATCTGCCTGCGCTCGTCGCTGCCCAAAAAAGCCCACCAGGGTTAACGATCGGCGGGCCAACAACGTCTGCGGTCGTATTAAAATAATGCGGTGTGCCTGCCCGGCCGCGTCGCTTGTCCGCACAACATGGGGCTGCTGCGCTTCCTCTACCTGCCGCCGGCGGTCGGCTATCGGATACAAGATGGCCGCCAACTGCTGCAAAACGGCCTGGTCATTGTGGGTATGGTGGGGATGGGTAAACGGCCGTTCGGTCAAAATATCACCAACCCCCAATGAAATCGGGGTGTTCATCATCTCATTAAACCTCCTGGGGGCAGGTGGCGAGATACAGATAAAGCCACCTGCTACTTTCCACTTCTTACTTTTTACTTCTTACTTCTTACTTTTTACTCGCCACTCACCACATACCCCAACTGCGCTGAAACCTGGTGGGTCACCTCCAGCAGCGGGAAGACAAACTGCTCCATTTGAAGCGGGGCCAAACGAAAGGCCGGTCCCGACACCGAAATGGCAGCTACCACCTGGCCGCTTAAATCCCAGACTGGGGCGGCCACGGCGCTAAAGCCTTCCTCAAACTCCTCATGGACCACCGCATAACCGTCTTGTTTAATCTGTTGCAATTGCTGGTTTAGCGTGGCCAGGTCCGTCACCGTTTTGGCCGTATGCTGGGGCAAAGGTAATAAGAGCAGCGCTGCCCGCTGTGTGGACGTCATATAAGCCAGCAGCACTTTGCCACTGGCGGTACAATGCAGCGGCGTGCGCCGGCCGATCCAGCCTACATAGCGGATCGACTGCGGGCTGGCTGCTCGTTCAATGTTGACACAATCTCGGCCGTCCAGAATGGTGACATTGACCGTTTCCTGCGTCACTTCCACCAACCGGTTGAGAAAAGGCTGTGCTGCCCCGCGCACATCCAGTCGGCCCAGCGCCACCCCGGCCAGGCTGACCAATCCTATCCCCAACCGGTATTTTCCTGTCTCCGGATTCTGGCCGACCAGCCCTTCGGCTTGCAGCGTGGACAAAATGCGCGAGACAGTGCTTTTATGCAGCTTGAGCCGCCGGCTCAGCTCCGTCACGCCCAATTCCGGTTCGGCTTCGGTAAAACTGCGTAACAGAGCAACTGCGCGTTGAATGGATTGGATCATGGTTTGTTAACGAAAAGCCAGAGACAGAAGACCGTGACCGAAGTATCTTCTATCATTGATCTCCTGTTTCCGTCAATTTGTTGCATAATACGGAACACTGTTCCCGTAATTGGTTACTCTAGTATAGTGGGCAAGCAGGTCGATGTCAAAAAAATTGTTATCTCTTTGGCCGCATCAAATGGTTGTCAATCATTCAGGGTCATCGGGCACGTCTACCGGTTTGGGAAGGGCATTGCTGCTGCCATTGCTCATAGAGGATGCCGGTTTGGCTGTCTGGTCAGACAGGGGGGCAATGCTGTTTTCAACCAGTTCACGGCTTTCGCGAATGGCCTCTTGACCACTCTTGACGGTATCGCCGGTAACGCCGGTCAACTCTTGTCGCAGTTCCTGCACCTGGCGGCGCAGCTCCTGGACATCCTCCATCGCCGCCCTCATTTCGCCGCTGTCCACCGCATCTAACTCAGCATTCAACTGCTGCATAAAGGCACGGGACATGGTTTGCAGTTGGGCCGTTGTTTTACCCAACCAATGGGCTACCTCCCGAATCCGCTTCGGCCCCATCACAATGCCGGCAATCAACAAAATAACTAAAAACTCCCAGCCACCAATGCCAAAAAAAGTATCCATCGTGTTTACCTAAACCTGTTACGCGGAGCTACACAGAAGCTTCACGGAATTTCAAAGAGAAAATAACCCCACTTCTTACTTCTTACCTCTACTCTACACCATTTCCAGGGCTGTACGCAAGATGACATTATGCACCATTGCGCCGGTGTGGGGCTGGCCGAGGGGAGCCACGACCAGGTGAGGCTGGCCGGCTGCTGCAATTTGGGCCAGGAGTTCCAGACTTTGCAGGGTGGTTTGCAGGCGATCACCGAGGAGAACGGCCGTTTCTCGCTCCTGACAAACAATCAGCCCTTCAATCAACGCCAGCCAGCTCCCCAGCCGTAGCGGTTCCAGATGCAGCCCGTCAACCACACCCGCTCCCAGGTAGGCAGCGATGTCATCCGGCTGGCGCAGCCAGTGGCGGGCCAGCAGATGCACATCCAGGCGGCGCATCTTTAGCAACCGGCGCAAGTCGGCCAACAGCGCGATTTGATTATCCCGGTCTGTGCCCAGCAGCGGATCGACGACGGCTAACGGGAACGGTTCAACCACCTGCTTCAGGCCATAAAGCAGCCCCAGCAGCCGTCCCATATTGTGACCGGTCAACTGCCCCAACGCGCCGCCCAGGTCAAGGTAGAGGGCCGGCCGGTAGGCGTCGTCGTTGTGGGCCTGACGCCATTGGCGCACAAAACGCTGCAGCCGTTCGCCGGTGGTGCCCAGACGGGCCTCAAGCCGGCTGCGGCTGATCAGGTAAGATTGGGCCGGGGGCCGGTAAAGGGGTGCCACTACCTGTGAGGGCGCATTGGCCCCCACCGTCAACTGGATAGGGACCAGACGGTCACTGGCGGGAAAATTGAAGCCACCGCGTATTAGCCGGGCCACCGACTGGCCGCCGGCCTGAGCCGCAGCACGCAGCAGGGCCTCGCCAATACCCAGGCGCAAATAGGTGGGCAACGGGCGTTCTACCACTACCTCTTCTATCTGGGGTGCAGCCGCCAGCCGGCCGGTAAACAGTTCGCGCCGAGAGAGTGGCCCACCCACCTCCTCAGCCGCAGCCGGTCGCTCCTGTATAATGGTTTGGGGGATGGTCAACCGGTCCACAGCAGCCAGCAACCGGCGGACATTCTCAAAAGGCGTAAGGGGCTGCTGGTCGAGCAGCGGTCGTATTACCTCTTGTACCAGCAGCAAACCCTGTTCCAGCGGCGGGTCGTCGGCCAGTGGCGCAGGGCATTCAGCCCAGACAGGTGGGCCGCTACTGAGCGTCAAACTTATGGCAATCGTTTCACCATAGACCGGAACGGCCGTGGCCAGCAGCAAATCAGCCCTATCTGTGCTAGAATCATCTCTAAAACGATAAGACGTAGTCCGGCTGCGCAAGGCGGTAACGATGGTTATCAAAGGCAAAGTCATAACACCATTTTACCAGATATCACAAACGTTTCTCGTGAGTCGTGATCGTCCATCGGTTTTTCGATCACGACTCACGACTCACGATCACGATTACGATTGGCGATCATGATAACATATTATGAACGACGTAAAAGAACCACAATTACGGGAATATAACCAAAAAATTGCGGCCGGCTGCGGGGTTTTACTGCTGGTGGGACTGCTGGTTCTGGCCGGGTTTATCGTGTCGGCACTACAGCAAGAGCAGCGGACCACCCATTATCCGGGGGCGACCCATATCTCTTCCAACAACAACTACCAGCGGCTGCCCCACCGTCTGAGCCGGGTTGATTTTTATCACACCGAGGATCCGTTCACCCAGGTCTACAACTGGTACTCTACCGGCTTTGACCTGGGACCGGAAGCGCGGGCCAACGGCCGTTGCATCGATCTTGAAGGCAGTCAATCCCGTTTCCTCAACGAGCAGCGGCTCAGCGTCACCCTCTGTAATACCCCCACCGGTCAGATCATCCACGTCACACGCTACAATTCCCTACGTTTGCTGATTGATGAGCCGTGAAACGTGATGCGTGAAACGTGACCCATGAGACCTTACGCAGCACGCGGCATGGTTGCTGCCTAAATGATTCACATTCAGACTACTTCCCGCACATCCACCACTTCCTGCTCTTCAATTTGGCTGAGGCCGGCCTCGACCTGGGCGATGGTGGCGTTAGGAATTTTGATAACGACGTCATAAAAGCCAGGCCGGCGCGGGGTAGGGAAGCTGCCAATACCCATGACACCCCAGCCTTGCTCGGCAACGGCCGTCATCAGGCGAGCAAACTGGCCTTTCTCATTGCGCATACGCACCGTAACGCGCACCCCCTCGGCCGGCAGACCCAACATCTCGGCCAGGGCCGTCATCAAATCCACTTCCGACAAAATACCGACCACCACATCATCTTCAATGACCGGCAGACAGCCGATCTTCTTGTCTGACATGAGTTTAGCCGCCCGCTCTACCGTGCGGTCCGGGTCAATCACCACCACCTCATTGGCGGGCAGCATCACCCGCTCCACCGTGAGGTTGGCCAGATAGCGAGATATTTCCCAAAAGTTGAAGCTGCTAACGCTGTCCGGTTTGAGAGCCAGCCGCTGGCGGGTAATCAAGCCGGCCAGCCGCTTGCCGTTCCCCACCACCGGCAAATGGCGAATTTTGTTCTCGGCCATAATTTGCTGAGCTTCGGCCGCCAAAGCCGCCGGTGAAACCATAATCGGGTGTCGTGTCATACAATCTTTTACGAGCATGGGGTTCCTTCCTTAATGCAAAGTGGCGGAGTGGCGAAGTTACCACGCCACCCTGCCACTTTGCCACTTTGTTATCCCTCAATCACCGGCTCCAGGTTGCGGAGGGTATCCAGGGTGTGGTGGCAAAAAATGCGGTGGCCGTTGCCGACTTCACGCCAGGGCGGGGTGGTCAAACAGATATCTGGGTCGGGCAGCAGATGGCGGCGAGGGCAGCGGGTATTAAAGCGGCAGCCTGACGGCGGGTCTATAGCGCTGGGAACGCTGCCCTCCAGGCGAATATGTTTCTGTTTGGCGGCGGGGTCGGGGATGGGAACGGCCGATAACAACGCCTCCGTATAAGGGTGATAGGGCGGGGAATAAATCTCCTCGGCCGGCCCAATCTCCATAATCTGCCCCAGGTACAT
>JAWOIM010000018.1:0-8768 GCA_046484685.1 Chloroflexota bacterium
GTCAAGCATGAGGCTAGGTACGTGACGACCAATTTCTACTCATTATCCCCCTTGTATTGTTTTCTAGCTTAATAATAAGCCGGGAATGAGGCTTCCTTTGGCCTGGCGCACAAATGCTAACTGTACATATTTGTCTGGCAATTTAGCGAATTGCCCTACGTTTATCAACTGCAATTTCTATAACATATGGCTGAACAAACAGTTCTGATACCCTTAATTGCCTGTGCCTTCGGTATTATTTTGGCTGCTCTGGCCGGTCACCCTGCCTTGAATAAGCGGTTGACTATGCCTCAACTTGGCTGGCTGGTGGCCCTGACTCCGGCCGTAGCTTTTGCCGCCATTCTCACCCGGCTGCCAGACATCCAGCATGGTGATGGAGGCGAGGCCATTGAGTTCACCATTACCTGGATGCCCTCACTCGACATGCAGGCGTCCCTTTACCTGGACAATTTAAGCGCGTTTTTTGGTCTCCTGGTGACAGGCATTGGCATTTTAGTCATTGTTTATGCCGGCTATTATTTCAAGGGGGACCAGACCGCCTGGCGTTTTATTTGTTACATGATGTTCTTTATGACCTCGATGCTGGGGCTGGTCATGGCCGGGGATGTCATTACCCTGTTCCTTTTTTGGGAAGGAACCTCCATTACCTCCTACCTCCTGATCGGTTATAAATATAAAGACGATGAGGCGCGGCGCGGCGCGTTCAAAGCCCTGTTTATCACGGCCGGTGGTGGTATACCCCTTTTAGCCGGCTTGCTTTTTATGGCGTCGGTTAGCGGTGGCAGCGATTATGCTACTATTCTCACCAACAGTGACACGCTAATTGCCAGTCCCTGGTATATCGTCATGCTGCTGCTGGTTGCTTTCGGTGCCTTTACCAAGAGTGCCCAAACCCCGGCCCATATCTGGCTGCCCGATGCCATGAGTGCCCCCACTCCGGCCAGTGCCTATCTGCACTCGGCCACGATGGTCAAGGCCGGTATCTACCTGATGGCTCGCTTTAACCCGGCCCTGGGCGGTACAGACGCCTGGTTTTGGCTGCTGGCCTCGTTTGGCATGGTGACGATGGTGGTGGGGGCTTACCTGGGCCTGAAGCAGAATGATTTGAAGGCACTGCTGGCCTATTCGACTATCAGCCAGCTTGGGGCGTTGATGATGCTGATCGGTTTTGATAATCCGGATGCGTTCAAAGCGTTGATCATCGGTGTGTTGGCCCATGCGTTATATAAATGTGCCCTCTTCCTGGTAGCGGGTATTGTGGATCATGAGACCGGTACACGTGATCTGCGTCGTCTGGGTGGCATTAGCACCAAGATGCCCTACACGCTGGCCATCGGCACGGTGGCCGCGCTCTCTATGGCCGGTTTGATCCCCCTGTTCGGCTTTCTGGCCAAGGAGACGCTGCTGGTAACGGTGTTGGGGCCGATGGTATCGAACCTGGTGCAGCCTGTTTTTATTGTGGCGGCCGTTTTTACCGGTGCCTTTTTATTGGCCCAGTCTGGTATGCTAATCTATGACACCTTTTTTGGTGAACCGGGTGATCCATCTGTACAGGCACAGGCCCATGAAGCGCCGTTCGGCATGCTGCTGGGACCGGCTGTGCCGGCCGTTATGTCGTTGGGCCTGGGGTTGTTGGGTCTTTTTGTTATTGAACCGGTTGGTTTAATAGGCTTGCTGTCCGGCGCGGCCCAAAATGCTTATGGGGCCAATGTTTCCCTCTCGCTGGCGTTGTGGCATGGCATAAACCTGCCTCTCATTTTAAGCGTGATTGCTATCGCTGTGGGAGCCATGCTCTTCTACTTTCGGCAGCGAGTGCGGCAGGTGCAGAATCAAATTAACCGTGAATTTTCCTTAAATGGATTGCATGAAGGGGCGTTAAGGTTGATTGATCGGGGGGCTTATCTTGTTACGCGTACTCAATATGGGTATTTGCGCCACTATCTGGCCGTGATGTTGATGGGTATGGGCGTGTTGATATTTGTTTTTGAGGCGCTGCCTGCTTTCCCTCCCCTCAGCAGTCTGTCGCTTCCGGAACTCTCGTTTGCCGGTGAGCTGCATATTTTACGGGCCTTTGTGCTGATTTTGTCGGCCATAACGGCCGTTATGACCATTTTCCTCGGCCGTGATTTACCTGCCATCTTGGCGCTGGGTGCATCTGGTTTCGCCGTGGCCGTGGTTATGATTCTGGAACCGGCCCCCGACGTGGCTTTAGTGCAGGTGGTGGTCGATATTCTAGCCGTTGTTATCCTGGTATTGGCCCTGACCCGCCTGCCGCGACCGCAGCGAGCCAGGGCGCATGAACTGACCTTTGAGCAGAGCCGCCCCAGCCTCATTCGCGATATATTTCTGGCTGCCGGCAGCGGTGTGGTGATGACTCTGTTGGTTCTCAACGCCCTGGTAACACGGCCTCGTGAAAGTCTGGTAACACCCTATTTTGAGGCCAATGCCAGAGACCTGGCCAACGCCACCGATATTGTGGGCGCAATCCTGGTGGACTTCCGCGCCTTTGATACCTTTATGGAAGTGGCCGTCTTTTGTGTGGCCGGTATGGGGGCCTATATGCTGCTGCGTTACGCGGCGCGTACGGCCGGTGACCGGGGAGACGATGCGCCCATGCAGTTTTATGGCCCGATGGCCCTACGCCTGGCGGCTCACATCAAAGGAATTGGGGGCACCCAGAGTTCTTCCTTTTTGCAGGCGTTGGCCTATGCCCTGCTGCCCCTCTCTATCCTGTTGGCTTTCATACACCTGATGTATGGCCATGATCAGCCGGGAGACGGGTTTACGGCCGGTGTCATTATCAGCCTGGCAGTGGCTTTTTGGTATGTTGTGTTTGGTTACCATTACACCCATAAGCACCTCTCCTGGTTAAAACCGGGCCCTTTTATCGGGGGGAGTTTTTTGCTGGTTATGATCGGTGGCAGCGTGGCCGCCTGGTTCAACGGCCACTTCCTTTCCCCCGTTAACTTTAGCCAGATGTGGAACATTCCTACGCCACAGGGTTTTTACCTCAGTACCGCCTTTTTGTTTGAACTGGCTATTTGTTTGGGCGTTGTGGGGGGCGTGCTGTTTGTTATCGATACACTCGGCCGGCCAGAAGATGATGATCCTGAAAGTTTGTGGCAGTTGCAAGAGATGACTGTTTTGGAAAAGAAAGGGGTTATTTCCCTGCCGGAAAAGATGCTGACATTTGTTGAAGAGCAATTGTCTGATGAGGAGTAAATGATGGAGTTGATAACTGCGTTGGCCATTGGCACAATGTTTGGGGCGGGCATTTTTCAGGTGCTGCGCCGGAACGTTATTCGAGCGGCTATTGGGCTAATTGTTATTTCGAATGCTATTAATCTGTTCCTGTTGTCGGCAGGGGCTTATGATGGCGTGGCGGCCGCTTATGTAGATGCAGTTGGCCAGCGGAGTGATGCCCTGCCCCAGGTGTTAGTCCTGACAGCTATTGTTATTAGTATGGGGGGCTTTTCGCTGGTATTGGCTATGCTCTATATTTTGTCTGCTCGTTATAAAACCAGTGACTTGGATGAGGTAAAAGGGCTGCGTTACTAATAGCTTAGAAGGAATACGAATGATTCAATCCCATTTAGCTGTTTTGCCAATTCTTATCCCTATCACGGGTGCTGCTGTTGGTATCTTGCTGCGCAATTACCGGCAGATTCAGGGTTACTGGACGTTGGGGGCCATGGTGACCTCGTTCGTTTTTAGTATGGTCCTGCTGTACCAGGTATGGACAACTGGCGAGGCTGTTATTTTCCAGGTTGGCGGGTGGGCAGCTCCCTTTGGTATTACCATTGTGGCCGATTTGCTGTCAGCCACGATGGTGGTAATGTCGCAGGTGGTGTTGAGCGGCGGTATTTTGTACGGCCTGGGCTGTACCGACAAGTGTGCTCGTTATCCAATGTTCAACCCCGTTTTTCTGACGCTGGCCACGGGACTGACCGGCGCTATGTTAACCGGCGATATTTTTAATATGTTTGTCTTTATTGAGCTGCTGGTGCTGTCGGGAACGGTGCTGACCGCTATCTCCGATGACCAGTTTGGGCCGGAAGCAGCCTATAAATATTTTTATATTAGCCTGTTTGCCGCTATTTTTATGTTGATTGGTATCGGTTCGCTTTATATTTCTTATGGCACGCTGAATATGGCTCAGTTGGCCGCGCTGATTGCCGTTAACCCCGACCAGCCCCTGCTGCCGATTGCCATTGCTTTCCTGACGGCAACTTTTATGATCAAGAGTGCCGTCGTCCCCTTTCATTTTTGGCAGCCGGACTTTCATACGGCCGCACCCACCCCGGTTCACGCCGTCCTTTCCTCGGTTGTGGTGAAGATCGGTATTTATGGCTTTTTCCGTATGACAACACTGCTGTTTATAGACCAGGCGCCCGTTATTCAGACAATTCTGCTGGTGATGGGGGCCTTTGGCATTGTTTTTGGCGGCCTGGGGGCTGTGGGTACTTATGACGCCAAGCGGATGTTGGCTTATTCCACCCTGGGCCAGTTAGGGTTTATTCTGGTCGGAATTGGCTGGGGAACCCCGTTGGCCCTGGCTGCGGCCCTGATTTATGCGTTTAATCACAGCCTGATTAAATCAGCCATGCTCATGCTGGCCGGTAGTGTGGCCAGTCGGGCCTCGGTGAAAACGGCCGCTTTTTCTACTATTCAAGGAATGGGCAAAGAGATGCCCTTTGCCGGTATTCTCTTTTTGCTGGGTGGACTGGCTCTGGCCGGTATTCCACCTACCAATGGCTTTGTGAGCAAATTGACCCTGTTCCGCAGCGGTATTGAGGCCGAAGCCTTTTGGTCACTGGCCTTTATCGGGTTCGCCAGCCTGATTACGGTGGTTTATGTGGGTCGGGCCTTCCAGCGTATTTGGTGGGAGCCGCGTATGCCGGATATAAAAATGAAGCCGGGCGGCGATCGCCTCATTGCCCCTACCATCTTAATAACACTCTGTCTTGTCCTGGGGCTGTGGGGCGAGCCGCTGATTCAGTTAGCCGATATCACAACCGTCTGGATGCTGGACCCGTCTAATTATATTGAAGCGGTTTTGGGCACGGAGGCGGTAATCGGTAATCAGTAATCAGTAATCGGTAATCAGTAATTGGTACCCGCTTCGCCGTAAGTAGGCAGTGAGTAAAAGACTGAATACTGAATACTGAAATTGGAGAAACTATGTATTATTTACGGCTAGCATTTCCCTTGACGATTATTTATTTGATGGCCACGAACAATATCGAACTGAGTAATATTGTGGTCGGGCTGTTACTTTCGCTTGCTATTGCTGTGTTGGTACGGCCGCGCATGCAAGAGATAAACTGGCAAGATTTGCCGACGATGCTGCTGGCAACAATACAGTATGTGGGTGTGCTAATTTGGGATGTCTCTTTAAATGGGTTGAAGGTAGCCCGTATCGTTTTAACACCGGGAAAAATGCCGATCAGCCCTGGTATTATTGCCGTCCCCTCATTGTGCCAAACGGAGTGGGGAACGGCCCTGAGTGCTTTTGCCATTACGGCCGCACCGGGCGAAATGGTCATCGAAATCAGTGACGATGGTATCATGTATACCCACTGCTTGATTGCTACGAATAAAGAAAAGTATATTGCTCAGGCGCAGCAAAGACGGCGGGATATGCTGCAGCGGATTTTTGCCTGATAGCATAGATTAAGCAGACGAGTGGACCCTCCCTGTATCTTAGGATATGGTAACAAATTATGACTGATTTTTTAACCATAACGCTTTATCTTTCATTATTGATCCATGTGGTATTGATTGCCGTAACGACCTGGTTTGTGGGGCGCAGCGAAAATGTCATTAATCGCCTGTTAAGCCTGGAACTGTTAGGGACGCTGATACTGGCCGTATTGATTTTGATTGCCATTATCAATAACGAAAGAATTTACATTGATGTCGCTTTAGGATTGGCGGCGATGGGCTTTGTGGGCATGGTGGCTGTGGCTCGCTATATTGCCGATCAACAGATGTTTTAATGCAGCCGGAGTTTTAGGTGAAAGATAAATAGAATGGAATCTTTAGGACCTGTTGTACAGTTTATTGCGATTTTGATTATTTGGGCCGGCACCTTGTTTTCGTTTGTAGGTGTGCTGGGTCTGATTCGGCTGCCCGATGTTTACTCGCGTCTGCACGCTACCGGTAAGGTAGGTGTGTTTGCGGTTGCGCTGCTGGTATTTGCGGCCATTGTTGTCGGTAGTTTGGATTTGTGGCGCGGAATTATTTTGATTGCCGTCCTGTTGGTTGTAGGGCCATCTATGACCCATGCTATGGGATCGGCTGCCTATCGCCTGGGGATTCCGCTGCACGAGATGTCGGTCCGGGATGACCTGGAACGAGATATTAAAGATATCGACATTTTTGAGGCAGAGGGAATAGCGGATTCTGCCCCGGAAACATGAGGGGGTTCGCATGAGATTTCATGCCTCATCCAGCACGATTGTATGACCTCTCCCACTGTTTTGCCCATTTCCGAACGGCCGTTACCCGATGGCCCTACCTGGCAGCAGGAACTTTCCTTTTTATTGGAAGCCGGGGCCAACAGCTTACGGACCGAGACAACTTACCGCAGCGGACTGCGCCTCTTTGCCGACTGGTTGCAGCATTACAACCGGGCCGGCTACAGCCTGGATGATGAGTGGCCGCTGCTGCCGGACGGATTGACAACGGCCGTTATTCTCAATTATCGTAACTGGCTGTTGGCCAATCGTGCCCGCTCCACGGCTACCACCTATATGTCGGCCGTGATTGGCTACCTCAATTACCTGGATGGTCAGAACCAACTACCTGCTGCCGTTCAACTGGGCAAGCTGCAGCGGCAAATGGCCCGCCGCCAGGCAGATCGTAACCCGGCTGAATCGGTCATCGACCTGGATGAAGCGCGGCAGTCTGTGCCGCGCATTGTTCACTATTACACCGACCAACCCTTACCCCCCGAAAATGATGCCTATAACCGCCGCCTTTCTTTATTGCGTGACCGGGCGCTGATGCAGACGCTTTATTCTACCGCCGCCCGTATTTCTGAGGTAGTGGCCCTTAACCGCAGCAACGTCAACCAGGGACGGGCCAGCCATGCGGCTATCATGGGCAAAGGCAACAAGCCGCGTACCATTCATATTCGTCCCTATGCCCGGCAGGCGATTCAGGCCTATCTGGCAGAACGAGAGGACAGCAACCCGGCACTTTTTGTGGCCCACAGTCGTAATGCAGGCAATGCCCGTATTTCGATTACGTCGGTCCACCAGGCGGTGAAAACGGCCGTTAAAGCCCTCAAACTCCATCCTAGCCTCTCTGCCCACGACTTTCGCCACTACCGCGCCACCCAACTGCTGCGTGAAGGGATGCCCCTGGAAGTCGTGCAGGAGTTCCTGGGCCACAGCGACATTGCCACCACACGCAATATTTATGCGCCGGTGCTGGGCGTGCAGGTGGTCAGTGAGTGGCTGGATAATCTGGATGTGGCCCCTGGCACCGTCTAAGAATGACTTCCGGTTTTGGTTTGGTGTAACCGCTACTTCGGCTGCGCTCAGCACATGTTTAGCGGTCTGGACGGCTAAAGCCGTTACTACAAACTTATGTATGGACGTTCACTTAGGCGCCATTAACCTGACAAGCTGCTCTTCCAGCAAGCCATAGCCGGTGTGGCGAACTTCTAGCGATAGTTCCAGGTAAGTGGCTACCCGCTGCGCTTTTTCCAGCAGGGCCGGCTCTTCGTTTTGTACCAGGTAGACCAGCCGTTTGTAGTGGCGGAAATAATCCTCTTTTAGCTGGGGAAACCGGTCTAATCCCAACCCCTTGATGACCAATCCCTCAAACCCGCGCAGCAAAAAATCAGTCAGGAAAAATGTGCCCGGCTCCTCTTCCATCAGGTCGTGAAAAGCCTGGCCGCCGTAAAATTCGTAGCAGTGGGGGCCTTCCAGCCGCTCCAGACCATATTTTTCCAGGACCCCGTCCAGCGCTCCCCGCGAACCACAGTCGCCGAAGACCACAATAACGCGCTCATACTGCGCTTTTAGTTCCAGGAAGCGTTTTTCCACGTCCGGGGCGATGCGCTCCGGATACATGTGGTCCAGGGCAGGCACGCCCACGACATCCGCCTGCCAGCCATGCTTGGCGATAATATCCAGTACTTCGCGGGCCAATGCGCCGCACATAATAAAAGCGGTCTTCATAACAATTCGTATTGCGTATTCCGTATTGCGTATCGGTTTAAATTACGAAATACGCAATACGGAATACTGCTTCACAAAACAATTTGAAAACGCTGCCGGATAGCCGCATCAACGGCCGTATCCAGCCCGGTTGGTTGATGGGTTTGTAAAATTTCCTCGGCACGCAGGCGAGCGCGTTGGCGGGCATCCAGGCTACCGGCTTCTTCCCAATCCTCGCGCCGCTGGCGGTCGGTGGTATGGGGGTAATAATACTCGCTGTTCATCAATTGCAGACTCTGCTGGGTGCCCAGAAAGTGGCCATCCCCGTTGACCACCTGCTCAATGACGTCTACCGACAGCGTTTCCTCCGTAACCTCAATGCCGCGTACCAGGCGCATGATGTGGCCGTTAATATCGTCATCGATGACGTACTGCTCATAGGCCACGGTCAACAGGGATTCCAGAAAGCCGGCCGAATGGTGAATATAGTTAGCTCCGGCCAGCGCCGCCGCCAGACCGGTAATGCCCTTTTTATAGCCGGCCTGGGCATCGGGCAGCTTGGAGTCGCTCAGGCCGGAGGAGTTGTAGACGGGCAGC
>JAWOIM010000050.1:0-4307 GCA_046484685.1 Chloroflexota bacterium
CCGGCCCCACCACATCTACAAACTGCCTGACATCGTCGGTTGGCTCACTCACCGGCAAAATAGGATGGACCGCATCATACAGCGCCGGCCGCAGCAAATCGGTCATGCCTGCATCCACAATGACAAACGGCCGTTCTCCCTGCTGTTTCAGGTAGGTAACACAAGTCAGCAGCAGACCACACCCGGCCACAATCGTGCGGCCCGGTTCGACCACCAGTTGATAGCCGGCCGCCTGAATCGGTTGGGCCACCGCCTCAATCCAGGCCGCCGCAGCGGGAGCGGCCGTTTCATAAGCAACCCCCAAGCCGCCGCCGGCATCCAGGTAATCCAGCCAAATGCCCGTCTCTTCTAACTGCCGGGCCAGAGCCACCAACTGCCGTGCCGCCGCTGCAAACGGGGCCAGTTCCGTGATTTGTGAACCGATATGGACGGCCAACCCCACCGGTCGCAGCCAGGGATGGGCCGCCGCCTGCCGTATGAGGGCCAATGCCTGTGAGGGCGGCAGGCCAAACTTGTGGGCCTGGCCACCGGTACTGATGTGGGGATGGGTAGCCGCTTCTATCCCCGGATTAACGCGCACGCCTACCGCCGCCGGCTGCCCCACCGCCTGGGCCATCTCGGCTACAACCCCCATCTCCATCTCTGATTCCAGGTGAATGGCGCGAATATTGGCCCTGATCGCTTCCCGGATTTCGACCGCGCTTTTGCCCACGCCGGAAAAGAGGATGCGCTCCGGCGCAAAACCGGCGTGAAGGGCCAGGAACAGCTCGCCGCCGCTGGTCACGTCGGCGCCCAGCCCGGCCTGGGCCAGCAGCCGCAGCAGGGCCGGGTTGCCGTTGGCTTTCACGGCGTAGCAGACCAGACCACCGGGGGCAAAATCGGCCGTGGCCTGCCTTATCACCGCCGCCTGGGCCAACAAGGCTGCCTGGCTGTAAACGTAGGTGGGCGTTCCCACCGCTGCCGCAATCTCTGCTAAGGGAACGGACTCGGCCTGTAAACGGCCGTTCTTATAACAATACGGATTGGAATAAAGGTTACCCACTTTTGACCCCTCCTGTAAAAATAATTCGACGCAGAGACGCAGAGGCGCAGAGGCACAGAGAAAAGCAGAGAATAAAAAAGTTTTTTGTTCCCGGCCACGCCGGCCATTTGCTGGCGCGCCGCGGCGCATGTTGTCTCCTACGAAAATAGACCATGGACGACGGCCCCTGATCAAGTCAGGGGTAGACGATGAATTTTCATACATGATGGCGCGCCCACGCTCCTGTTGTCTTCCATAGAAATGGTGGTCAAGCATCCCTGCTTGACCGCGCAAACAGGGATGTTTGCGCTACGGGTTTTCATTGATGACCATATCGTTTGGTTTCTGTCCGGGTGAAAAAACCCGCTAATCCTATACCCTTGTGTTGTTGGAGCAAAACCTGGTCCTCTGGACGGGTATAAAATGGGTCTACAGACTGATCTCCTTTCGCTTATTCTCCATTAGACTGTAGTTAATGAGTAAGCGTTCAGCAGTCATAGAATAGGACGCGGATAAACGCAGATAAAGCGGATTAACGCAGATTTTTTCTGATTTATCCGCGAAAATCAGCACGATTGGTCAATTTTTATTCTCTGCTTTTCTCTGCGTCTACTTCGGCTACGCTCAGCACAAGTCTGCGCCAAATTTTTTTGTAACCGTTCAGTTCGTCTGGAGACCTGACAGGTTTTGGCGTCTAAATATTGCCTTGTACCGCTGGTAAGAAACCTGTCAGGTCTGAACGCTTACATTTTTTTACAGAGGAGTTCAACATGGGCGCAGCACACCACGATGAATGAAAATTCATGGTCTATGGTCCGTCGTCCATCGTCTATCTGGAAGTTCGATTTACATAGGAGCGGTAAACCATGACAGAAATCATCTTACAAACCCACCAACTTAGCAAGCAGTATGGCGAGGTGCAAGCCGTGGACCGGGTTGATCTGGCCATAGAGCAGGGGGAAGTTTTCGGTTTTCTGGGACCAAACGGAGCCGGCAAAACGACGACTATCGGCATGGCCTTGGGACTGGTTGAACCGAGCAACGGCCGTATCGAGATCTTCGGCCAACCCGTTACCCCCCATCAGACTTATCCCCTGCGCCGCGTTGGCTCCCTGGTCGGTGCCCCCTCGCTGCTGCCTTACCTCACCGGGCTGCAAAATTTACACCTGTTGGCTCAGTTAAGCAGTGAAGTGGATAACGGCCGTGTCACCCAGGTGATTGAGCGCGTGGGTATGATGCACGCCGCCAATCGCAAAGTGGCCGGTTATTCCACCGGTATGAAGCAGCGCATTGGTCTGGCTGCAGCTTTGCTGCATCGACCTGACCTCATTATTCTCGACGAGCCAACCAGCGGCCTGGACCCTAAAGGGATGCGTGAAGTGCGCCACCTGCTGCGAGCGTTGGCCGATGAAGGAGTCACCATCTTTCTCAGCAGCCATCTACTCAACGAAGTAGAACAGGTCTGTGACCGGGTAGCCGTGTTGAATCAGGGGCGTATTGTGGCCCAGGGACGTGTGGCTGATTTGTTAGGCCAACAGCAGCTAATCGTCAAAGTGCGTGTTTCTGCCCCGGCCTCGGCCCAGACCGCGCTGCAAACGCTGGAGGGCGTGCAGCAGATCAAAACCAACGGCACTTATCTGGAGGTGATGGGCGTATCGGGTGAAACAATTGTGCGCCACCTGGCCCAGCAGGGAATCTATCCTGGTGAAGTGATTCCCCAGCGCCTGGACCTGGAAAGTTTGTTTTTAGAAATGACTAATAGTGCGTGAAACGTGACGAGTGAAGCGTGATGCGTGAAACGTGATTGGAGAGACTTTACGTATCATGATTCACCCCACATTTAGGAGAGAACTATGTTTAAGAACATGCTGCTAATCGAGCACAAGAAATTATTTGGTCGAGCCATCCTGTGGATAGAATTGGCCTTGATTGCGGTCGGCGTATTGGCTATCAACGGCCTCTTCTTTTTCATCAGCCGGGTGGACGAGAGCGAAATGGCGGCCCAGTTGCAACAAACGCTGATCTGGCCTGATGGGTTGACGCAGTCGGTTGGCCTGGCCGCCGGACCCAGCCTGGGAGGCATGCTCATCGTTGTCCTGGTGGGGGCCATCACGGCCCAGGAATATACCTGGCGCACGCTGCAATTGTGGCTGAGCCGGGGCGTGCCGCGCAGCACTTTCCTGGCGGCCAAGTTTGTGGCGCTGCTGCTGCCGGCGCTGCTGCTGGTCATGGTGCCGCTGTTGGTGGGTGGGGTGACAACGGCCGTTTTTAGCCAGATCCTGCTCGGTCATGTGCCCGTTGAGGCCGTGGATTGGGGCCATTTGGCCCTGCTCACCCTGGCCACGGCCTACAGCCTGCTGCCCTATGCGGGCCTGGCCTTCCTGCTGGCCGTGGCCACGCGTTCCACCATTGTGGCCGTGGGCGGCGGGCTGGCTTACGTCTTGCTGTTGGAAGGAATTACGGTACAGATGTTGGCTTTTGCCGGCGGCGCGTTGGCAGAAGTCGGCCGTTATTTGCCCGCCGGGTTGGCCCAGGGGTTATTGGCGCTGCAAGGAGGTATGACCGTCGAAGTTGACGGACAGATGGCCCCAGCCGTACAATATCTGGACCCGGCCTGGGCTGCTGTAGGGATTGCCCTCTACAGTATCGTTTTTGTGTCCTTGTCCATTGTCATCTTCCGCCGCCAGGATTTGGGCGGTTAAGACCAACGGAGAGGCGAGATTATGAGGTTGTTTGAGCGGGTAATCCTGCCTGTCCCTATCCACCTATGCGCTTTTTACGCCAACGATTCCAACGGCTGCAATGGCGGCTGACCCTTTCTTATACGGCCGTTACTGTAGCTGCACTGTTACTGGTTGAACTGCTCTTTTTTGGCGGGCTGTTTTACTTGCTGCGCTCCGACTGGCTGTTGAATGAAATAACCACCGCCCTAAACGAGAGCCTTGTCGCCGAAGCCCGCTACTATCTGGCTCAGGAACCGCCTGATGAAGTGGGGCTCAACCGTTGGTTGGCCAACAGCTTTGCTGAGGGGTATACGGCCGCTACCGAACCTGGCGATTCTGCCCTCAGCGGCTGGCCGATCAAGCTTCGCAACCAAGGCCTCGGCCCCGAAGATGAAGCGTATAAGCAGCAAATGAGCGGTCTGGACATGCAAGAGACAGACGCTTACAATCAGGCAATGTACTCGGCCAGCGATGCAGGTAGGGCTGAGGCTGGGCAACTGTTCGGCCAAGACGCTGCCAAGCGTCAAATGTACACCGGAGAGCGTGACCGGCAGGGGCAGTTC
>JAWOIM010000192.1:0-8563 GCA_046484685.1 Chloroflexota bacterium
GCGCCCACCTGCGTCATGGGCAGCGTGCCCGACATGGGCCGCAACATGAAAATCGCCCGCCGACACAGGTTGAAGGTGATCGAGGACTGCGCCCCGCTACGATCCCGGTGTGCTGCAGGCCGTGTTCCAATCGCCTGATGACGATCAGATCTGGCTCGTTTTCAGCGATATGGTCAGCGAGTTTGCCGGTCGAGAAGACCTGGCGGCTCCGGTAGCCGGTGTTTTCTTCGCCATCCTGGAGACGGTCACGTTTGACTGATTCAGCGGCAGCGGCCTATTCTCCGAAGTGAACTGCCACGCTGATAACTGCTGGCTGCCCGTCCCTACCCGACAGCAAGACCAGATCGCGGTAGTGGCCGGGTGGGCTGCGCCAGAGCAAGGTATAGCCCCAGCCATGCCAGCGCCAGACAGAGATGGTGCGCTGCTGGCCATCACGATGGCCAGCAGCCGTCTCTTCTAACACCACCAGATTGTCCACGCCCTCGCCGGTGACGTCGCCTAATTGCAGTTCGTGAATGGGCAAGGCTACGGCCGAGCCGCCCCACAGCAGCGTATAACGGCCGCCGCGATGGCCGATGATAAAGGGATGGCTGCGCCGTATGCCCGCCTCATCCTCTTTCCACAGGGCCAAAATGGCCTCCATACGGCCGTCGTCGTTGGCATCACCTAAAGCCAGGTCAACCACCCGCCATTCCGGCAGCCCCCGCCACACTTCCGTGCCCTCGCTGTAGATGATAATTTGCTCCCCTTCCTGGCGCACCAGTTCCGGCACGCCGTCCCCGGTCAGGTCAATTTCACCCGACCAGAAGGGGCCGGTTTGTGGCGCCTGGGGCACGTCGGTGGGCCGGCAGACCAGATCTGCCGGGCGGCTGCACACAAACCCTATGCGCGGCGCTGGTAGTCGGATGCGGGATAGGAGCATTTCGGCCGTTTCCAGGGCTACAAGTCCGGGGCGCGGACCGGCCCAAACGGGCAGCGCCTGTACCGCCAGCAGCCCCTCGGCGTCAAAGACGGCTCGCAGCGCCAGCCCCTGGCCCGTCTCCCCTTGCCCCTGGTCAAAGACAAAGTTGCCCAGGCTGTAGGCCACAAAGCGGCCCGACTGCACGGCCGTTTCCTGCACGACGTGGGGGTGATGGCCAACGATCAGGTCAGCACCGGCGGCAAACAATGCCTCGGCCAGGCGCCGCTGGGCGGGATCGGCATGACGCTGGTATTCGTAGCCCCAATGGATAGAGACGATGACGGCGTCGGCCTGGGCACGGGCGTCGGCCACGGCGGCTGTGGCCATTTCCGTATCCCAGTCGGCTCGCGTCCAGTCGTGGGGGTTGGGCAAGATTGAATCTTGCCCAACCGGGTCGGGAACGGCGTTGAAAGCCAGCAGGGCCAGTTGAACGCCGTTGACCATATGCAGCCCTGGCTGCACGGCCGTTCTCCGATCAGGTCCGGCACCAATCACGGCCAGCCCGGCGGTCGTCAAGTGGGCAGCGCTATGTTCCAGCCCGGCCGCCCCCAGGTCCAGGCTGTGGTTATTGGCCAGCCCAACAACGTCAAAACCGGCGGCCCGCAGGTGGGCAGCAGCCGCGGGCGGCATCCGCAAATCGTAGCCGGGCGGCGTGGGACTGGCGTCGGCGATGGCAACGTCGGCGATCACCCCTTCAAAGTTGCCTAGAACGAGATCGGCCGTTGCCAGCCAGGCGCTCACATCGGCCAAGGGGTCCGGCTCGGCCAGGACGTCACGGCCTAGCATCACGTCGCCTACGGCCAGCAGGGTGGCCCCTTCTCCGGCTGCCGGCGGCGTTCCCTCCCGCAGATAGAGCCAGGGATAGACGCTCAGATCAGGCGGCGCGGCCGGTAATTCTGCGTCTCTGCCCGCCCGGCTGAGGAGCAGGCTCAGCAGGGCAAGGCTCATAATCAGGAGAAGAAACGGCCGTGTGGAATGCACTGTTATTCTACGTCCTCATGGATTCATTTAGTGTAGGGGCAGTGCCTTGTGGCCACAAGGGTACGCCCCTACACTATCATCCACTATTCTGCCCACGGCGGTGGTTGGTTGGCCCAGACGATGTTGCTAACCTGCCAACGGCCGTCTTGCAGCAGTAAGGTATAGGTGACGTCCAGAGTGTAAGGCCCGCGCTCGGCCAGCGGCGTGCGGTAATCGCCGGGATAGTCGCCTTCTTCGTATTCGTACAGCGTATCCTGCCACGTCTCGCGTACCGTCACCACGGCCTGGTCGTCGGCCTGGAAGTCAAAGGAGCGATAATTGACGCTCAGCAGTTGGCGTCCTTCATAGCGGCGCTCCGCTTCCAGGGCGTCCACGGCCGGTTGTATCTGCTGGCGGGCGGCGTCGGTGGCTGTCACGCTCTCGGCCGAGAGATACCAGTAGGCGTTGTTGAGGGAGCGCTGGAAGTTGAAGACCCCCTGCTGCAGCGGCGTATAGGCGGTTGCCTCGCTGACAAAACTGGCCGTCCAGTCCGGCAGGGGCGGCGCTTCACCGCTGTCCAGCATTTCGCGCCACTTTTCGTCAGTCAAACGGTCGTTGGCCGGCCAGTAGAATTCATAGTAAGAAAAGACACCACCTTTGGCTACTTGCAGGCTGACCGTACCGTCTTCGGCCACAACCGGCACAACGACGTAAATCTGGTTGATGCGGCCCACGCCTACTTCCAAAACAACCGGGTCAGGAATACCGGTACGGTCGGGATCGGGCGCAGTGGCCACATCGGCAATGACGGCCGCTTGCGGCTCTTCTTCAAGCACGGGCATGGCAAAGGGATCATCCTCGTCGCTGTCGGCCGCAGCCATCGTCAGGTGTTCCAGTTCGCCGCCATAAAAACGCAGCCGGTCATTCTCTGCGGCGGTGAGCGGTTCGCCCCGCAACTGCTTTTCGGCCATTAGTTGCAGGGCCGTGACCAGCTCTTCCAGCCGCAGCAGGCTGTCCTCATCCCGTTCGGCAAGCAGCCCTCGGTCGCCCAACCCCTGGCGCGTCATGCTGGTCAGGGCGGCCAGGCGAGCGTAAAAGTGGGGCACCGGCTCTACGTAGTTGGTGGGGGGCAGGGGGTCGGGGGGCAGCGGCCCGCCGCCCATTTCGGCGTAGACCTGCTTGGCGTAGAGGATGGTGTCATGCTTCAATTCGGCCCAACTGCCCAGCGCCGTGTTGAGCTGTTTGTCCAGCCAGGCGGTAGACTGCATAAAGGTGGGATAGCCGGGGGCGGGCGGCTCCAGCAGAGGGAAGAAGCTGTACAGCCAGGTGTTGTACAGAGTCTCCGACCAGTCATCGGCGGTCAGGCTGCCGGTCCAGGCTCTCATTTTAGCCATCTGTTCCGGGTAATTTTGGTAGGCTGTTTCGCCCATCTCGTCCAGAATGTCATAGGCGCGCTCAGAACCGAGGGCGGCCATCACGTCCAGGCCGCTGGGCAGCATACGCGGTTCTTGGGGCGTACCCACGTTGCGATAGATTAGCTCGCGGAAGATGTAAGCGTCGGGCACAAAGCGTTGGCCCATGAAGCGCAGTCCTTTGGTGGTTTCTTCCACGTCGTCGGCCTCAGAGATAACCAGGCCCAGGATGCGCGGCGGTGGCAGCTCGTCGGCCTGATCGATGAAGGTGTCCAGAAGAGTCTCGTCGGCTACGGCCGTTAACGGTGCACCCACCCCATACACATTATCCATCACCTGACTGTATTGCAGGACGGTCAGGTCGTCGCTGCGGCCGACGAAAAAGACGGTGGGGTTGTAGAGGTCGGCCCAGGCCAGCAGCGCCGGTTCGTCGTTGACCTCAGCCTGGCGCAGGGCATAAACCAGCAGCAGCGCCGACCGGGTTTCAGCCCGGCCCACGTCGGGATCGTCGGTGCGCAGGCGGAAGGTCATACGGCCGTACCACATCATGCTTTTGAAGTAGGCGGTCAGATCCTCGCTCATGGTGTAATGGCCGCGCGCAATGTACTGGGTGTAATCTTCGCCAAATTCCAGCCCGGGGAAGAGCGGCGAAGGAATAATGCCGGCCGCGTCTTCAATCAGGGCCAGTTCGGCCGTGACCAGGTCGGCGGCATAAGCGGGTACGGGGAAATTCTCGTCCAGCAGGCGGCCGGCCACGGCCGCAAAAGCGACGGTGCGCCGGGCAGCGTCTTCCCAATCCGTACCTTGCAACGTCTGGTATTGGGCATCCGTTTGGGCCAACATGGCCGTGTTCAGGTCGCGCAGCAAGGGGATGAAATAGTCCCGCTCGGCGGTGCGCAGCGTCTTGTTGAAGAGCAGGTGGTAGACGTGCAGCACCGAGTCGCTGGTAACAAAGAGGGGGGCGTTGGCGTAACGCGCCTGCTCATAGACGGTGAAGAACTCTTTCTCCGTTCCGGGCGCGACCACCAGCCCATCCTGGGCCAGCCTCTCGCGCTGTTCGGGCGACAGGAGATAGGCCAGGCGCACGTTGCTCAGGTCGGGGGCGATAGGGTCGTGGACGAGCGCGGGCACAACGTCTACGGCCGTTTCTCTAAAGGTAGCAAAGCGCAGTTCCACCTCAACCGGTTCCGCGACCGGGGGCGGTGGTGGCGGTTCAACGACTGTTGTGGAGGTGGGTACGGCTGTTGCCGCGGCGGTTGCCGGGGCCGTTGTTTCCGTAGGGCCGGCCGTAGCGTCGGGTTGGGTGAGAATTTCGCTAACGGCCGTTGTGGGCGTGGGTGCTGGCGGCGTCTGCCGGCAGGCGGTCAGCGCCAGCAGCAAGCAGATTGCCAGGACAGAACCCAACAGAATTCGTTTTGTAATCGCGTTCATGATTTAACTCCTCCAGGCTGCTAAGGCAGCGTCACGGCTCCCAACAAGCGCCAGACCCAGGTGACGCCAAAGCTCAGCAGCAGCAAACCGATCAAATCGAGAATGATTCCGCGCCGGAAAATCTCCTTCACGCTAAAGAGGCCGGTGGCATAGGCCATCATTGTAGGCGGCGTGCCCACCACCAGGGCAAAATCAATCGAAGAGCCAATAGCGATGACCATGACCAGCAGGCGCGGATCTAGCCGCAGAAATTGGGCCAGGGGGATAGCCAGGGGAATGAGCATGGCGGCGCAGGCCGTATTGGAGATAAAGGCACCGGTGATGAGCGTCAGGGCAGCCACCAGAAAAACAACCAGCAGCGGGGGATAGCTGGCCAGACCGGCCAGTTGCAGGGCAATCCAGTCGGAGACGCCGGTGCTGACCAGAATGGCACCGATGGCCAGACCGCCGCCAAATGTTAACAGGGCATCCCAGTTAATTTGATTGAGACTTTGCTGATTGATCACCCCGTCCCAAAAGAGAATCAAGGCGCCGGCCAGGGCCACGATGGTAGTGGGCAACCCGTGCCACGCTTCGGTCAGCCAGAGACTGACGACAAGCATAAAAATTAGCAGAAGGCGTCGCTGCGCCGGGGTGAGCGGACCGAGTTGGCCCAACTCCCGGCGGTAAAGATCGTGGCTAACGGCCGTTCCCACCTGGCGCAACTGCACGCCAAAGGCAAAGAGCAGGTAGAGCCAGATGATAGGCAGCATGAGGATGACCAGGGGCAACCCATAGCGAAACCAGTCGGTGAAGGAGAGAGAACTGTCGGTGTACTGGTTGAGAAAAGTAAGGGCCAGCATGTTGGCCGGGGTGCCGATGGCGGAACCGATACCGCCGATGGAGGCGGCGTAGGCCACGCTGAGAACCAGGGCGCGGCGAAAGGCAGTACGGCCGATCTCTTCCGGCATTCGTTCGGAAACGGCCAGAACAATAGGCAGCACCAGGGCCACGCTGGCCGTGTTGGACATCCACATGGAGAGGAAGGCGGTCAGGCCCATCATCGTGAGCATGAGGAAAGCGGGTTTCAGGCTGCTGCGGCTGAGAATAGTCAGCGCCAGCCAGCGGTCCAGTCCAGTCTGTTTCATGGCCTGAGCCATCAGGAATCCGGCCAGGAAAAGCATGATGATGGGATGGGCAAAGGGGGCTAAAACGGCCGTTTCCCCCGTAATCCCGGTCACAACGGCCACTACCGGAATGAGCAGGGCCGCCGCCGAGAGGGGAATCAACTCGGTTAACCAGAGACCGGCCACTACCAGCAGCAAAGCCAGGGCAATGTCCGCTTTGTACGGCAGGCGCATGGCAAAAGTCAACCGACCATTATCTGCTTCAGTGGGTGGTACGGTCTGCCGGTAAGTGTCGGGACCTGTAATGAGAGAGGTGGCATCATCCAAAGCCAGCGGCACGGATTGGCTGCTGCCGTCCACCACTTGCAGATGGTAGACCAGACGCTGTTCCAGCCGGTGGGCCACGGTTGTGGGGGCTTCCACAATCACCGTATAAGCCCCGGCCGGGGTGGTGGTTGTGGTCGGTTCAGCCTGTTCCTGACCCAGGGTGAACGTGTCGCGGGCGGTGAGCGGGCTGCCATCGGGCAGCGTGACCTGAAAGCTCACCTCGTAGCTGCCCGGCGTCAGGTCGTCGGGGGCCAGCCAATAGCCTCCCAGCCCCAATAGGATAATGGTTATCAGGGTAATGGTACGGCCGTTGACGAAGGCAAATTGAGCGGACCGGCCGTTGGTTTCCGCTCTCATAACCGCCACCTTTTTCATCGTTCAAACCTGCCCGGTTACATTAGGGCCTATCAGGTCCTATCCTAACAAAAATGATAGCAGTCGAAGCCCGCAATTGTCCTCTAACTTTAGATATGTTTGGCCGGCGTCTCTCAAGGCTCTAGACAGAAGGGAATGGAGTGACCCGGCCCATCGGGATTGCCGGTCGTGCCGTCGGCGTCGTAAATTTTGACCGTTTGAATGGCGTCGAATTGCAGCAGATTGGCCAGAATCGGTTGGGCCACGGTGTAGGTGGCGCCGAGGGAAGCACATTCCCCCACCAGGTAGACGTGGGCCACGCCGTCGGCGCCAACGTCTCAAGCCGGGTCCATTACCCGGCCTAAGAAGAGGATGGACCCTGTCTCTTGCTCTATGATGGCAAAGATAAACGGCCGATCCATCGTTACCTCCGCCGTTTCCAACATACTTTCGGCCATGGCGATTGCCGTCGCTGCCGCGGCTTCTGTGCCTTCTTCGTCTACGGTAATTGTGCCCCGGTGCAGCGCATCTGAGATGAAGAGACCGCCACCGGCCAAAATGCCGCTAAAGTCGGCGGCACCACCAAATGGATTCGGCAACCCCATGTCGGTTAGCAGCGCCTTCAGATCGAGGTCGGTGTCAAACTCAAAGCGAGGCATGATCAGATGCACGTCATGCTCCTGGGTTTGGCCACGCACCTGATTCACGAACTCGGTGCTTAAGGCCGCTTCGACGGCTTCAAACTGACCTGCTTCCGGCAGAATGACCAGCATCTCGACACTTTGTCCGGCATAGGGCAGGGCTACAGCCTGATAGTCCGGCCCTGCGCCATAGGGGACGCGAGCCGCGTTGTGCTGCATCAGGGGCACGGTCACCTGACTGCCGTCCAGCAGCGTGAAGGGACCGTCCTGGGTAGCGTCAGCGTTAAAGGGAAAGCGCCAGGTGGCGTTGAAGTAAATGGCATTGGCCAGTACCAGGCGGGTAGTGGGATCAATCACGCCCGGCGGCAAGAGGTCCTGGATGCGCTCTGCGGTCTGTTCGGCTATCCAGTCGTTGATCTCCTGGCGGGCCTCTTCCGGCTGCTCGACAAAGTCGCTGGCCCGCAAACCGGCCCCATACTGCTGGGCCAGCGTAGCCAGATAAGCTTCCTCAAACGGCAGGCCAACCTGTCCCCATACGGCGTTGGCAATGTTGAGTCGGAAACGGCCGTTTTCCTCATCCTCATCCCCATCTTCATCTTCTGCCAGAGACGCCAGGTATTGGTCCAGCGCGTTAAAGGCCGGATGATGCTCAGCCTGGGGCAGGAAATGAAGGACCTCAGCCATTTCGGCTTCGGTCTGGCCGCGGGCACCGGCATAGACCATGGAAAAAGCCAGGGAGATGCTGTAGGGGGAGTAAATCAGATTGTCTGTGTTCTCCTCCCGGAAGGCGTGGTACAAATCAAAGGCAAAGCTGTTATTGCCCTGCACCAGCTGATTCATTTGGGCCTCATCTACCTGCGGTTCAGCCAGCCGCGGCAAATCGGCCTGGATCAGTTCTGCCTGTGCCGCAGGGGTATCGGCCGGCGTGCAGGCAACCAGTAGCAAGATTATAATCGTCGTCAGTAAGGTAAACTGTTTCATTGGTAACGCCTCCTTTGTGGTCGTCACAAAACAAATAAGTGCCAGTCATGCGTTACATTATTGACGATTTACCCACCGGTTTAGTTCCTGTTTCTTAAGGAGGAAGCTTTTCCCAACCGCTGCGTTCCGTGAGCAGCCTCCAGACACCGCCATCGGCCGCCCGGATATAAAGGCTGTTGTAGCGGTCGTAGGCGGTGGACTGCACGGCCGTTTGATATCCCCCGATTTCATGATCCAATGCCCAGCCCAGCCGGTCGCGCAGCCCCGGCTCGTCGCGCCACGCTTTACCAAAGCCCCGTACCGGATGAATGCGACCGGGCGGAACCGGTTCAATCTGGCAAATGCGAACGGCCGTATCAGAAGCAGCCGATAGTCTGGCCATCATCGAGG
>JAWOIM010000273.1:0-18639 GCA_046484685.1 Chloroflexota bacterium
ACCCGTTTGACGCCAGTGGCCATAGCCGGGGCGCGGCCGTGGGCCGCTTCGCAGGCGTCTACCTCGAAGTAATCGTAGGCAAAAACGGAGCAGCCGACGGAGGCAACCAGGATCGTCCGCTCGCGCAGTTCCAGTTCATCCAGCACTTCGGCCACCAGCCGGTGGGCGGTGCCGTGGGTACAGCCGGGGCAATAATGGGTATGGACAGTGGCCAGTGCTTCCGGCCGCTGGTAGACTAATTTTTCGGTGGCTTCTTTCAATAGGGTGGTCATGGGCAAAATCCTTGATACGTGATACGTGATGCGTGAAGGCCACTCATCACCTATTACGCTTCACGTCAGACTAAAGATCCAAGTTCTTGTATAGCCGTTTCTATAGCATCCGGCATGGGAATGTTGCCGCCGGTGCGGCCCAAGAAGCGAACGGGCAGTTGGCGGCCGGCCAGACGACGCACGTCATGGACCATCTGGCCCGCGTTCATTTCCACGACCAGGCAGGCTTTGAGCTGGTCCAACCGTTTGGTCAGTTCCTTTTCGGGGAAGGGCCAAAGAGTAATGGGGCGGAAAAGGCCCACCGGGACGCCTTGTTGGCGCAGGTGAGAAACGGCCGTTTGCGCCACCCGCGCTGCCGTACCAAAAGCCACAATGCCGATTTCGGCATCATCCATTTCCAGTTCCTCATAGCGGACTTCGGTCATCTGAATCTGGAGCAGTTTGGCTTGCAGTTTGTCGTTGAGTGCTTCCAGCCCGTCGGCGCCCAAATAAAGGGAGGTGACCACGTTTTTGTCCCTTCCTTTGCTGCCGGTCAGTGCCCAGGACGGCCGTTTTTCCGGTAACGGCCGCATGGGGGGCAAAACGGCCGGCTCCATCATCTGGCCAATAGCCCCATCGGCCAGGACAAAAACCAGCGTCCGGTATTTGTCGGCCAGGTCAAAGGCCAGCACCGTCAGGTCAATCGCTTCCTGCACCGTGGAGGGGGCCAGGACAATGGGGTTAAAGTCCCCATGCCCCGCCGTTTTTGTTACCTGATTATAATCGCTCTGGCTGGGCTGAATGTTGCCCAGGCCCGGCCCACCGCGCATCACGTCAATGATGACCACCGGCACTTGCGAACCGGCAATGTAGCTAAAGCCCTCCTGCATCAGGCTGATGCCGGGGCTGCTGGAAGAGGTCATCACGCGCACGCCGGCCGCGGCCGCGCCATAAACCATATTGATAGCCGCTACTTCGCTTTCTGCCTGCAAAAAGACGCGGTCCAGTTCAACCATGCGGCTGGCCATATGCTCTAATAATTCCGTTTGGGGGGTAATGGGATAGCCAAAATAAGCTTCACAACCGGCCCGCACAGCCGCTTCGGCCAGGGCCACGTTGCCTTTCAGTAGGGTTTGTTTCGTGGGAGTTGGGTTCATAATTTGATTCCTCATGCGGGGGTGCATAGTTGCAAAGTTGCGCAGTTAATACTTTGCCACCTTGCCACTACGCCACTTTGTTACTTTGTCGTTTTGCCGCCTCATACCGGTACACCGTAATACAGGCATCAGGACAGACAACGGCACAAAGGGCGCAGCCGGTACATTTGTCTTCAGGATCGACCAGCATTGCCGGCCGGTAGCCTTTGGGGTTCAAAAAGTCAGCAAATTGAATAACAGCGGGGGGACAGGCCAGGCGACACAGGTCGCAGCCTTTACAACGCTCGGCGTCAATAACGATTCGTCCGTGGGCCATAGGGAAGTAGCCTCCATGTGGATTAGTGGGTAATACGTAGTGCGTATTGCGTATTGCGTATTGCCTGACCAACAACCAGTCCGCTACGAAATACGGAATACGAAATACGACACCGATTACTGATTACTGACTTTAGTATGTCTGAAACGGCCGTTTTCCCCTAGTGACAAAGGGCAGTTACCCCCATGAAGAAAGTCACGGGAATGGGATGGCATCTTTCACGTATTGCGTAGTGCGTATTGCGTAACCGCAGGTCACTACCCAATACGCAATACGGATCACTTGCATTTTCCCCCCATCAATCAGATAATTCCCCCATAATTTCACTTGAGGTGGTCCATGATAGACTGAGTTCACATAATATTGTGCCCTGCTAATAAACGCGCTTTTATTCGTGAAGCATAACCGTAAAACATCACGTTTCACGCATCATGGAGTGAACTCATGCTAACGGTCCATACCCTGTCTAAAGCCTACGGGCTAAATCCCCTGTTACAAAACATCACCTTTTCCGTCAATGCCGGCGACCGTGTGGGCCTCATCGGTCCCAACGGCTGCGGCAAAAGCACGCTGCTGCGCCTGATTATGGGCGAAGAACGGCCCGACGGCGGCGTCATCACTTTCACCCCGTCCGGCCTGCGCGTCGGCTACCTGGCCCAGGGCTTTCTGCCCGACGAAAACCAGACGCTGGGCGACCTGCTGCACCATACGGTAGGTGATCCCGACGAACTGGAAGCGGAACTGGCTCAACTGGCGCTGGCTCTGGCCGAGCAGCCGGATCTGGAAAGCCTGCACGCAGCTTATGACGCCACGCTGCAAAAGCTGAATAGGGCCGATTACAGCCGGGTTCAGCCCCTTCTGGCCACTTTCCAACTGGACCACCTCGACCCGGAGCAACTCCTGCACACCCTCAGCGGCGGCCAGAAAACCCGGCTGGCCCTGGTCCGCCTCCTGCTCGACGACCCCCAACTGCTCCTCCTCGACGAGCCGACCAACCATCTCGATATCGGCATGCTCGAATGGCTGGAGGAATGGCTCAACGACTTCCCCGGCGGCGTCCTCATCGTCTCCCATGACCGCGCTTTTTTGGATGAGACAGTCGGCCGTATTCTGGACCTCGACCCCCACACACTGACCATTCGCGAATACGCGGGCAACTATGGCGACTACCTGCACCAATACCAGCAGGAGCGGGAAAAGCAGTGGTCGGCCTGGAAAGACCAGGAGTACGAAGTGCGGCGCATGAAACAGGATATCGCCCGCGCCAAAGTCCAGGCCGCCACCACCGAACGGCTCGTCAAATCGGTACGGCTGGGCGGTATCAAGGCAGGCAAAGACCATTACCTGCGGCTGGCCAAAAAGGTGGCCAAAAAAGCCAAGTCCCGCGAGAAAAAGCTGGACCGTTATGTGGATTCTGATGAGCGGGTAGAGAAGCCGCTGCGAAGCTGGCAGATGAAGCTGAACCTGGATGAGGCCCCCCATTTAGGCAAAGATGTGCTCTTTCTGGAAGAGTTGAGCATTGGTTATCCGGGCCACCCACCGCTGCTGCAAGGCATCAGCCAGCAGGCCCAGGCCGGCGAGCGCATCATTTTGACCGGGGCCAACGGGCTGGGCAAAACCACCCTGCTGCGCACCATTGCCGGCCAGATTGCACCGCTGGCCGGGCAGGCACGGCTGGGTCACAGCGTCCGCCTGGGCTACATGGCCCAGGAGCAAGAACTGCTTGACCCTGACCTGACGCCGCTGGTCACCATTCAGCAGCTTGTGCCCCTCAACGAGACCGACGTGCGCTCCTTCTTGCATCACTTTCTTTTTAGTGGCGATGACCCGCTGCGGCCCAACGGCCTGTTGAGCTATGGAGAACGCGCCCGCCTCTCATTGGCCTGCCTGGTGGCGACCGGCTGCAACTTTTTGCTGCTGGATGAGCCGATCAACCATCTGGACATCCCCTCCCGCACCATGTTTGAGCAGGCCCTGGCCCAGTTTGAGGGGACCATCCTGGCCGTCGTCCATGACCGCTACTTTATCGAGCAGTTCGCCACCAAACTCTGGCTGAGGATGGGGAACTGGCAGTAGTGTACGTGTAGGGGCAGGCCTTGTGCCTGCCCTTTTTGGCCTGGGTGTGGCGACAAGGGCAACCACAAGGGGTGCCCCTACCGGTGGCCCCGCATAACCCATGACCCCTTGTCATTCCTAACCAGCCTGACCACTGTCATTTCGACCGGAGGGAGAAATCCTTCCGGTGGCAATGGTGGTCGGTTGGGCAAGTCGAAAGATTCCTTGTTGCATTCGGAATGACAGGGGAGAGGGTTGGGGATGGCGGGGGTGGGGGGTGGCCGCGGCCACGCAGTTTGCCAAAGACATGCTGCCCAATCCAGGCCTCCAACCGGTTGAGCATGTCCGCTTGGGACCAGTCGGGCGGCCGTTTGTGCAGGCCCAACACACTTGAAAAGGGTGTGCCATCGACATAAATAAATCTCTTTGCTATTGTAGAAAACCCATGTTATAATAGCGGCACATTGTCAGGATGTATGCTTCTGAAAGTGGGCTGCCCCCCACTTTTTTTGTTTCTATAGGGGCGCATCCGCAAAAGTATATAAAATTTACAGGAACAATTATCGTTTTAGTGCGTAGTACGTAACAGGATTCCCCTACGAACTAGGCACTACGCACCAAATTAAAGGTACTATGAAAAGCGAATTTCTTTTAGCTTTCAACGAAATTTGTGAAGCCCGAGGATTATCTAAAGAAGATGTCTTTGATGCTTTAGAGACGGCCCTGGTGTCCGCCTACCGGCGTGACGCCAATTTGGGCAATTCCCAAGATGTGCGGGTTGATATTGACAAGCGCACCGGTGAAGCAACCATTTTTGTAGAAAAAGAGGTTGTGGAAGACATTATGGACAATCGCACCGAGGTGCTGTTCGAAGAAGCCAAACGCAACGGCTATGCCGATGTAGAGTTAGGCGATGTGGTCATGGTAGACAGCACCACGGACAGTTTCGGCCGTATTGCCGCCCAAACGGCCAAACAGGTGTTGTTACAGCGCGTGCGTGAGGCCGAACGGGAACAGCTTTTCGAGGACTTTTCCGGGCGAGAAGGGGAATTGGTCAACGGCACGGTACAGAGCATTAGTGGCCAGCATATTACCATTGGCCTGGGCCGTACCGAAGCGATTATGCCCAAGAGCCACCAGGTGCAGGGTGAACGCTACCGCGCCCACGATAAGATTCGTGTCTATGTGCTGGAAGTGCGCCGCACCAATCGTGGTCCGCAAATTTTTGTCAGCCGCAATCATCGTAACCTGCTGCGCCGTTTGTTGGAATTAGAAGTGCCGGAAATTTATAATGGGCAGGTAGACATTAAGAGTATTGCCCGCGAGGCCGGCCAGCGTTCTAAGGTGGCTGTGCAGGCGCTCCAGGCCGGGGTAGACCCGGTGGGCGCTTGTGTGGGTATGCGCGGTGTGCGCATCCAGAGCATTGTGCGCGAGCTGAATGACGAAAAGATTGACGTCATTGAGTGGGACTCAGACCAGACAAACTTTATTGCCAAAGCACTCAGCCCGGCGCGGGTATCTGATGTGTTTTTGGAAGATCACCCGAATGAAGGGAAGACGGCCGTTGTCATTGTGCCCGATGATCAGCTTTCTCTGGCTATTGGCCGCGAGGGGCAGAATGCCCGCCTGGCCGCCAAATTAACCGGCTGGCGCATCGACATCCAAAGCCTGACTGAATCGGCCGTTGAAGCCATGGGCAATCTGGATCACCCCGCTGTTGCTCCCGAACTGGTTCAGGATGAGAATCTGCTGCTGCAAGTCCGTCAAATTTTAGACAAAAAAGAGGCCGGTCGCCCTATTACCTCTGAGGACTACCATACCTTGACCCGGGTGGTGCGTGACGTAGAAGGACGCATCATTGCCGCACGTGCTGCCGAGCATGAGGCCGTGCGCCAGAAACGGAGTGAGGCCCGCCAGCAAATTCCGGCCGCGGCCTGGACACTGCCGCTGGACGAACTGGACCTGCCTGGTCGTGTTCACAATTTGCTGCTGGACAATGAGATTGAAACGGTGGGCGATGTGCTGTACAACCTGGAAATTGGCGATCAGGTCTTTTTGGACTTCAAAGGGTTTGGTGAGGTTGGCCTGCAAACGTTAAAAGATGCAGTGGCTGAGTACGAACTGCCTGAACTGGTTGAGGCTGAAGTCACAGTTGATGAGGTTGATGAGGCTGAAGAAGAAACGGCCGAAATCGAAGCCCAAGTCGAAGAAGCGGAGGTAGTAGGCGAAACCGAAGCCGAAGAAGAACCGGTCGTTGAAGAGCCGGTCGCTGAAGTTATCGAACCTGAAGCCGAAGAAGTGGTGGTTGAGGAAGAAGAAGAAGTACCGATTGAGGAAATGCTCGACGACCTTTCTCGCTCCATTGTGGCTGATGCGATCGAAGAAAAAGAAGAGGTAAAAGAAGAAAAAGAAAAACCGGGTATCGTGGTTGTCAAAACTCCCGCCAGCCGGGATGATCAGGATGATGATGACGACCGTAAACGCAGCCGCAAAGGGCGCAGCCTGGTATTCGATGAAGATATGGGCGAAGTGGTCATTAAGCGCAAGCGTAAAGGCAGCCGGCGTCGTCCCGAATGGGAAGAATTTGACATTGAAGATCTTTAATTATAGTGGGTGGTGGGTAATACGTAAAAAACATTGCCCCCTATATACTACACACGACAAAAATGGCTGCTAAAAAAGGGCCGCGCCCCAAGCATATCCCGCAGCGCACCTGCATCGTTTGTCGCCAGAAACAGGATAAACGAAACCTGGTGCGCCTGGTGCGACCGTCGACAGGGCCTGTGGTCGTCGATTACAGCGGCAAACAAAACGGCCGCGGTGCTTATCTATGTATGAACCCATCCTGTTGGGATAAAGTTCTAAAGATCCCGCAGCTTTTACAGCGGGCACTAAAAATTGAGTGCCTGACAGAAGAAGATAAAGCGGAAATAGTAAAACATAAACCAGACGTAGCGGTGCAAAGCGCTGACTCCAAAGGTCGCCAATAGCAAGACCAACCTGCCAGTGCCTTGCACCACTAAGTAAGTAAAGAGGAAGTAAGAGCATATGGCAGAGACTAAAACATTAATTGAAATACCGGCATTTGTTACCGTCCGCGAGTTAGCCACCATTATGGATGCCAGTCCCATCAACGTTATTAAAGAGTTGATGGGCAACGGCATCATGGCCAATATCAACCAGCAGATTGACTACGATACGGCCGCTATTGTTGCCAGCGAAATGGGCTTCGAACCGGTCCCCTTTCAGGAAAGCCTTCCCGAAGGGGAAGAAGAGGCAGAAAGGGCGGGGGCGCAGCTTGTCTGGCGTCAAATTTTGGCCCATGAAGCCGAGGTCGATCTTCAACCGCGCCCCCCTGTTATTACCATGTTGGGCCATGTCGATCATGGCAAAACCTCCCTGTTAGATGTGGTGCGCCAGGCTAATGTGCAGGCCAGCGAGGCCGGCGGCATTACGCAGCATATCGGGGCCTACCAGGTAGAGCACGAAGGCCAGAGTATCACCTTTTTGGACACCCCTGGCCATGAGGCGTTTACTGCTATGCGGGCACGCGGGGCACAGGCCACCGATATTGCCATTCTGGTGGTGGCCGCCGATGACGGCGTCATGCCCCAAACCCGCGAAGCGGCCGATCATGCCCGTGCCGCCGGTGTGCCTATTATTGTGGCCATGAATAAAATTGACCTGGCCACGGCCAATCCCCCCAAAGTAAAACAAGAGTTAAGTGAAATTGGCTTGATTCCCGATGAATGGGATGGGGATATAATGATTATCCCCGTTTCGGCTACAGAACAGTTAGGTATTGAGGATTTGTTGGAAGCAATTTTGCTTGTGGCCGAAGATATTCAGCCGCGGGCGAACCCCAAGGCTGAACCAACCGGTACAGTACTGGAAGGGCGCATGGAGAAAGGTCGCGGGGTTATGGCCACGCTGTTGGTGCAAAATGGCACGCTGCGGCAAGGTGATACGCTGCTGGTTGGGGAATATTACGGCCGTATTCGCTCCATGTTCGATTTCAAAGGCAACCGGATTACAGCAGCCGGTCCTTCTTCCCCCATTTCTGTCTCTGGCTTGAACGGGATGCCTTTGGCCGGCCAAAAGTTTGAGGCGGTGGCCGATGAGCGCACTGCCCGTAAGCTGGCCGATGAACGCGCCCAAAATGTGACCCAGGTCGAGCGGATTGCCCCCACGCTAGAAGATTTTTTCAGCCATCTGCAGGAAGGGGTAGTCAAAACGCTGAACCTGATTGTCAAAGCCGATGTTCAGGGATCGCTAGAGCCAATTGTTCAGTCACTAGAAAAGCTGAATGACAAGAGTGAAGAAGTGACGGTGGAAGTACTGCGCGCCGCTACCGGCAACATAACTGAAAGTGACGTTATGCTGGCTTCAGCCTCTGGTGCCGTCATTTTGGGGTTTAACGTCAGCACGGATAATATTGCCCAGGGTGCCGCTACTAGTGAACAAATTGACATTAGAACCTATCGTATTATTTACCACATGCTTGAGGATGTGGAAAAGGCGATCAAGGGGATGCTCTCGCCCACCTATGAAGAACGGGTGATTGGCCGGGCTGAAGTACGCCAGGCGTTTCGTATCCGTGGGGCCGGTATGGTCGCCGGCTCTTATATGCGGACGGGTGTGGCTCGTCGTAATGCGAAGGCACGTGTGGTAAGAGACGGCAGTTTACTGCACACCGGTAACGTGGGCAGTCTCAAACATCTGCAAGAAAATGTGCGTGAAGTCAAAACCGGCTTCGAGTTTGGTGTCAACATCGACGGATGGGATAATTACAAGCCGGGCGATATCCTGGAATTCTTTGTCGTTGAGCGCGTGGAGGCCAGCTAACTTATGAAAGAAGTCAGACAAAAGCGTGCTGCTGAACAAATTAAAGTCGTACTGAGTGAGCTGCTGCTGCGCTCTGTTAAAGATCCCCGCTTGCAAAACGTCACCATTACTCAGGTGGTCGTCGATCGAGAACTACAATTTGCCAATATTTATGTAAATGCTCTGGGTGATGAGTCACGACAGAAAGAGGTGTTGAGCGCCCTGGATAAGGCCACCGGCTTTATGCGGAGCGAAGTGGCTCGCAGTATCCGTTTACGCACTGCCCCCCAGTTAGTTTTCCATTGGGATCCCTCGCTGGCTCATGCCGAAGAGGTAAACGCTATTTTGGACAGCCTGGATATTCCCGCAGCGGGTGCCGATGACGGTGAAAAGCAGGAAGTAAGCAGTGAGGAGTAAGAAGTAAAAAGTGGTTCTTTTTACTTTCAACTAAGGAACGTTATGGACACCATCAAACAAGCCATCACCAACGCCCAAAGTATTCTGATTGTTACCCACGTTGACCCGGATGGTGATGCCATTGGTTCGTTAACGGCCGTCGGTAATGGGCTGGCTCACCTGGGCAAACAAGTCACAATGGCCTGTGATGACAATGTACCCGGCCGTTTTCGCTTTTTGCCCCTAACCGACAAAGTGCAAAAAGGGGTTTCCTCTGCCGCCACCTTTGATCTCATGATTGCCCTCGATTGTGGCGACGAAAGCCGTATGGGGCGCACGTTTGCCGACTTGAATCAAAAACCCCCTCTCATCAACATTGATCATCACGTCACCAACACCAATTTTGGCCAGATCAATCTGGTTGATGCACAGGCGACGTCCACCACCGAAATATTGTACGAACTGTTTATAGCCATAGGCATAGACGTTACGGCCGATATCGCCCTCAGCCTGCTAACCGGTCTGGTAACAGACACGCTGGGCTTTCGCACCGTAGGGGTTACACCGCGCACCATGAAAATTACCAGCGCTTTAATGGCTGCGGGCGCGGACCTGTCGCTGGTAACCATGCTGGCCCTTAACTTAAAACCGATGTCTACCATACGGCTGTGGCAGCTTGGGCTGAACAACCTGAAACTAGACAGTGGCCTTGTCTGGACCAGCCTGACTTATAAAGCGCAGCAAGCTATTGGCTTTAACAGCCCCAGCAGCGCCGGTCTGGTTAACATGCTGGCCAATGTAGAAGAGGCGGCTATGAGTGCCGTTCTATTGGAACAGCAAGATGGTTCGGTACGGGTTGGCTTTCGCTGCCGGCCGCCGTACAGCGTCTCTGAGGTGGCGCTGAACCTGGGGGGCGGTGGCCATCCGCTGGCGGCCGGCTGCTCGCTGGATGGACCCCTGGCTAAGGCCGAGTCACTCGTCGTCGGTATGTGCAAAGAGTCGATTGCCCAGCAGTCGGTAAACAGTAATCGGTAATCGGTAATCCGTTATCGGTTACCAAAAAGATGTCCGGACACGAGGGATTGCTCAACATCGACAAACCGGCGGGTATTACATCCCATGATGTAGTGCAGCAGGTGCGGCGGGTAACGGGGGTGCGGCGCGTGGGTCATGCCGGAACCCTGGATCCACTGGCCACCGGCATTCTATTGGTTGGCGTAGGTCGAACGACGCGGCTGATTGAATATCTGGTAGGCCAGCCCAAACTATATGAAGCTGAGGTGCGGCTGGGCCAGGCAACCAACACCTATGATACAGAGGGAGAGGTGGTAGCAGAACGGCCGTTTTCCTCTATTACCAGCGAGATGATCGCCGGCAACTTAGCTCCTTTTCGCGGTCAGATTGAGCAGCGACCCCCTATCTATTCGGCCATCAAAAAGGATGGCCAGCCCCTTTACAAACTGGCCCGGCAGGGCATTGAGGTGGAGGTTCCCATGCGTCAAGTGACGATTTACGCTCTGGAGATGCTGGCTTATGACGCTCCTTTTGTGAACCTGCGCGTTACCTGTTCGGCGGGCACGTACATTCGCTCGCTGGCCCATGATTTGGGGCAGGCGCTGGGCTGCGGTGGCCACCTGACCGCGCTGCGGCGTACGGCTATTGGTACCTTTGGCGTGGAAACGGCCGTTTCTCTCACCAACCTTACCCCTGCTACCCTGGCCACCTACTTGCAGCCGGCCGATACGGCCGTTGCCCACCTCCCCCGCCTTACGTTAACCACCCCCCAAGCCCACCAGTGGCAGCAGGGCATAAAAGTGGCTCAGCAGCCTGACCAGCCGCTAGAGAGTCCGCTGGCCCGGACTTATGATGAAAGCGGCCGTTTTATTGGTATCTCCGCTGCCCAAGAAGGCCATTGGCAGCCCAAAAAGGTGTTAAAGTAGCAAAGTGGCGGAATTGCAAAGTGGCAGAGTGCCACCCTGCAACTTTGCCACTTTGCCCCATTGCTAACTATGACCCAATCCGCCCCCACTTTCATTCATGTCAACGACTTAACGGCCGTTGCTCAACGCCGTCCCACATTTTTGGCTATTGGCTCTTTCGACGGCGTGCATCTGGGCCACCAGGCGCTTATCCGGCAACTTGTGGCGGCCGCTCGTGAGGCCCATGCCCGTGCCGCCGTCCTGACCTTTTTCCCCCATCCCAAACGGGTCATCCAAAATCTGACCGACCGCTATTACCTGACCACCCTGGAGGACCGGGTGGCTCTGCTGGCCGACCTGGGGGTGGAGCTAATTATCACCCACCCGTTTAACGAAACGGTGCGCCAGACCCGAGCCGAAACGTTCGTGATGCAGTTGTGCCACTATTTAGAAATGCGCCAGTTGTGGGGCGGCAACTTTGCCCTGGGCTACAATCGGGAGGGAGATATTCCCTTCCTGCGCATGCTGGGCGAAAAGCTGGGTTTTGAGGTACGTTTGGCCGAGCAAATGGTCAGTTGGGATGGTGGGCTGGTGAGCAGCAGCCGGGTGCGCCACAGTCTGGCTACCGGCCGCATACGAGATGTAACGGGCTGCCTGGCACGGCCGTTTCACATGAGCGGCCAGATTGTGGTGGGGGATAAAAGAGGGCGGACGATTGGCTTCCCCACCGCCAATTTGCAGGTGTGGGAGGAACTACTGCTGCCGGGCAATGGCGTTTATGCGGCACGGGCCTGGGTGAACGGCCAATCCTACGCTGCCGCCACCAACATTGGCGTGCGCCCCACCGTTGACGGCACCAAGCTGCGTATCGAGGCCCACCTGCTCGACTTTAGCGGCGATATTTACGGGGCCGAAATGCGGCTCGATTTCCTGGAGCGGGTACGGCCGGAGCTGCGCTTCGACGGCCTGGATGCCCTCCAGGCCCAAATCAGCCGGGATGTTGAGGCTGTGCGGGCGATTTATGCACGTGAACCACTTGCCAGTCTAACGCTCCCTTGATCAACACCCGGCTCTCGTTGTGCAGCCGGTGGCTCATGCCGGCCTCGGTAGCCCTGGTGAGCATAAAGGTGTAACTGACAACGGCCGTATCCCCATACAACTGCAAGCGCGGTTCCAATAAATCGTAGCGAAAGGCTCCTTCCGTGCCCGCCCAGCCCTGCTCAATCATGAAAAAATGAAAGTCCAGCCCATCCAGCCGGTGAGGAGAGACAAACCATTCGTACAGGGACAAATCGCTGCTGGTAGTTGCCTTGTAGGTTTCTACATCCCGCTCAAAAATGCTCTGTAAGTGCCGGTGTAAAAAATCCCAAATTTCTTGTTCCGTAGTCATTATCGTATTTATGCCGCCACAAAATCTTCAGAGCGACCAGGAACTGCCGGTACACGGACCAAAATATCCAAATACCACCACCATTCGTCAGGGCTGACCTGGCGCTGCTGACGTTCCTGAGCCAAAACTACAAAATAATTCTTTAGTAATTCGTTCATTAACTACCTTTTACTGATCCAAATATTGTAGGGCCAGTTGCAGCCGTTCGTCCACGGCCGTTACCTCACGCGGCACACGCTGCAGGGCCGTTTGGGCTTCGACGATGCTAAAACCCAGGCCGGTCAGAATGTCGATGACATCGGTGTCGGCGTCGCCGGTCAGCGGAGACAGGGTGCTGATCTGGCTGATGTCCAGCTTGTCGCGCAGTTGAAACATGAGCCGTTCGGCCGTTTTTTTGCCGATACCGGGGACGCGCTGCAAAACGGCCGTTTCCTCCCGGGCAATGGCCCCCTGAATCAATTCCGGGCTGAGGGTAGATAAAATGGAGAGGGCCACCTTGGGCCCTACGCCGCTAACCCCCAGCAGCGTTTCAAACAACTGGCGGTCTTCGGCCGTAGCAAAGCCGTAAAGCGCCAGATCCTGCTCGCGCACAATGAGATGGGTATGTAAGCGTACGGGCCGGCCCGCACCTCCCGTATCTTCCAGCACGGTGCCGGGCACAAAAACACGCAGCCCCACGCCACCTACGCCTACAATCAGGCTGTTCTCTTCTACCTGCAAAATGGTTCCGCTGAGACTTGCGATCATAAGTTATTACGTAATGCGTAGTGCGTAGCCTTTTACAGCGTTACTCCGCAAAGTTTGCGCCATCCGCGTTAATTTTTGCACCACAGAGAACACGGAGGGCACAGAGCAAAAGAGAAAAACCTCTGTGTTCTCTGTGCCCTCTGTGGTGAATATTTTTGGTTGTGGCTACGCCACGTTACGCACTACCCAATACGAGCTATTCATATAAGCTGGCCATACGATGATAATTGTAATGGGTAATGGCTACCGCCAGCCCATCGGCCGCATCGTCAGGACGGGGTGTTTCTTCCAAATCCAGCAGATTGCGCACCATAAGTTGTACCTGGGCTTTGTCCGCTTTGCCATAGCCGGTCACCGAATCCTTAATTTTAGGCGGAGAATATTCGCCGATGGAGAGGCCGGCGTTGGCCAGGGCCAGCAGCAGCACTCCCCGTGCCTGGCCAACGGTAATGGCGGTAGTGATGTTACGGCCGAAAAAAACTTCTTCTATCCCGGCCGTGTCCGGCTGATAGGTGGCGATCAGGTCGGTAATGGCCTGATAAATTTGCTGCAACCGCTGCGGCATGGGGTCTTGCGCCTGGGTGCGGATAACGCCATAGGTCACGGTGAGGAAACGGCCGTTGTCGCCATCGATAATGCCATAGCCGGTGGTGGCCGTGCCTGGATCAAGTCCTAACACACGCATAAAGATAATTTCTTAAGCGTGAAACGTGATACGTGAAACGTGAAGACTGGTTCATCACGCATCACGTTTTACGTATCACGCCTAAGCCATCTCCATCTCGGCAATAGCCGCATCGGTGATTTCCAGGGCCGAGTAAACATTTTGCACGTCGTCCACGTCTTCCACATGCTCAATCACCTTCATAACCTGGACCGTTTCTACCTGGCCTAACTCCATGGGGGTATTGGGATCATAAATCATGTTGGCTTCATCGATCTTAATACCCGCTTGTTTGAGGGCAGTCTGTACCGCCTGAAAATGATCCAGGTCCACGTAAATTTCCGCCACATCCTCACTAAATTGAACATCCTCGGCGCCGGCGTCGGCAGCAATCAGAAACAGTTCGTCTTCATCTATTTCTTGGGTAATGGCAATGTAGCCTTTGCGCGTAAACTGCCAACTGACCGAGCCACTTTCGGCCGTGTTGCCCCCATACTTGTTCAGGGCATGGCGCAAATCGGCAATGGCCCGGTTGCGATTGTCGGTGACAACTTCCACAATCAGCCCCACGCCGTGCGGTGCGTAGGCTTCGTAGATCAGTTCAAACAGTTCGCCCCCTTCTAACTCGCCCGTGCCTCGTTTAACGGCCCGCTCGATATTGTCTTTGGGCATATTGGCTGCCTTGGCTTTGTCAATGGCCAATCCCAGCCGATTATTAAATTCCGGATCGCCGCCCCCTTCGCGGGCCGCCACCGTAATTTCTTTGGCCAACTGTGTAAATATCTTACCTCGTTTGGCGTCCACAGCCGCTTTTTTATGTTTGATCGTAGACCACTTCGAATGACCTGACATAGTTAATTCTCCACAATTTCAAGGGTGTTCATCATAATTGGTAGGCGTGAAACGTGAAACGTGATGCGTAAACTCTTTTGAATCACGTTTCACGTTTCACACATCACGCTAATTATACCATAACTACCCATTCAAGCAGGGGTTGGTACATGGCCGGGAAAAAGAATGGGCAGCAGGTCTGGCGCATAGCGGGCGGCCATGTCGCTGTTGAGGCTGCCGCTGCGGCAAATTTCACGGTAAAGGTGGGCACTGGGACGCAGTTGGCGGGCTTGCGTTTCTATATCTAACTCGACTAAGCCAAAGCGCTGCGTCCAGCCCCGGTCCCATTCAAAGTTGTCGATCAGGCTCCAATGATAGTAGCCCATGACCGGATAACAAAAGCTGATGGCTCGCCATACCTGGCGCAGGTGACTCATTAAAAAGCCGGGACGCAGCCGGTCGGTCGCATCGGGCAGGCCATTTTCGGTGATATAAATGGGTCTATCATAGCGCAGGGCTTGTTTAATGACGCGATACAGACCTTCGGGGTAAATCTGACCATAATTGCCGTCGCTGACGATGGCCTCTGCGCCCCAATCCGGCTCCAGCAGCCCACCCAACGGCGGAAACTTAACGTAGAAGCGTGTGTAGTAGTTAATACCCAAAAAATCGAGCGACCCGGCCAGGCCGAGGATTTTGCCCCGACCGAATGGCCAGCGTAAACGGCCGTTTATCACACAATCCAGCCAGGCCTCATTATACAGCCAGGAGAGCTGCCCCGCCCAGCGGCGGGCTAACCAGCCGGCCCCTGGTTTGGGGTCCAAACAAGCTAGATTTTTGGCCACGCCCACCGGCGCGGTTGGGTAAGCCTGCTTAATGATGTGATAGGCGGCCGCATGGCAGCGCAGCATATTAGCCCCCGCCTGCAACCCACCCAACCAGCCCGGCCGTGAGGGTGGCGGGAATTTCCCTTCCAGGTAGCGCTTGAAAATGTAAACCATCGGCTCGTTGATCGTCACCCACTGCGCCACCAAATCCCCCAGATGGTCCACCACTTTAGCCGTATAGCGTTGAAAATAATCCACCACAATGGGCGCGTTAAAATCCTGCTTCTCGGCCAGCCAGTGCGGGTTGCTAAAATGGTGCAGCGTCACCATCGGCTCAATGTCACGGTCGCGCATGGCCTGTAAAATTTCCCGGTAACGGTCCAGCACCGAATAATCAAAAACGCTCGGCTCAGGCTCGATACGACTCCATTCCAGGGACAGGCGATGGGCGTTGGTGCCCATGTCGGCCGCTAAATCCAGGTCGGCTTCGGCGTTTTCCCACCAGTTGCAGGCCAGGCCAGAACGGTGATTGTGGAGAATACGGCCGTTTTCCTCTTCCCAGGCCCACCAATCACTGTTATAATTATTACCTTCTACCTGGAAAGCGGCCGTTGCCGTCCCCCAGCGAAAGTCAGATGGAAAATACATGGTTGCTTCTGCCACACTGTTGCCTCCACATGGTACTTTTGTCCAATTCAAGCCTGAAATAGGGCCATCCTGTATTATAACTCGGCCGTTCCCACAAAAAAAATTGGTTTTCGTTTGGTGAATTAAATGCCCCTTGATATACTTGCAAAAAATGTTTGATCTTCACTAGCTGTGATAAACTATACAAACTGCTCATCAGGTAGGCATAGTTTGACCCAACCTGATATAATGGTGCGAACATTTTAAGTTTGAACTCAGCCAATCAATAAGCAGGCATCCTGGGAGGTTTTCGTGAAAGAGTTAGTTCCCGAAAGTGGTTACTATTACCCGAATAAAATGGGACGCATTCTACTAGTCGCCATGGAAGAAGTAATGGGGCGTAATGGGTTGAATGCATTATTAAACCTCGTTGAGCTGCGCCAGTTCATTAATGAGCTTCCCCCCGATAATTTAGAGAAAGAGTTCGACTTCTCTCACATCTCCAATATTCTGGGAGGGCTGGATGAGATTTATGGCCCGCGCGGTGGACGGGGTCTGGCGCTGCGTGGAGGCCGCGCTATTTTTTCGCGAGGCTTAAAGCAATTTGGTGCCCTGGCCGGCGTAGGTGATCTGGCTTTTAAGGTGCTGCCCCTACAAACCAAACTTAAAATCGGTGTACCCGCCGTCGCCCGCATTTTTACCCAGTTTAGTGACCAACAGAGCCGGGTCGAAGAATATGACGACCATTTTCTCTATTATATTGAGCGCTGCTCTATGTGCTGGGGACGGGAAACGGATCGGCCGTTGTGCCATGTAGCCGTCGGTATTTTGCAAGAAACCCTGCGTTGGATTAGTGGTGGTCTTGAGTTTAGAGTGGACATTGTTGAGTGTATTGGGCAAGGTAGTAAAGTCGGTGTTCTCCGCATTGATAAAGAGCCAATTAAGTAAATCTGACTCGCCCTCAAATCTAGCTGTAAGTCAAGGATAATGAAAGCGTGAGCGACACAAACCCTAAACAAAAGATATTTATTGTAGAAGATGACACGGATTTATCAGATATGCTGACTGCTTATTTTCGGGTACAGGGGTACGAAGTATCCAATGCTACCAGAGGCGAAGATGCAGTCCATGCCATTATTGAAGAAGCCCCCGACATTGTTGTTTTAGATATTCGCCTCCCCGATATTGATGGCTATGAAGTTTGCCGCCGTATGCGCCGCAGCCGGCGCACTCGCAGCGTACCCGTCATTTTCTTGACAGAAAAACGGGAACGGGAAGATAAATTAAGCGCCCTGGAATTGGGTGCTGTAGACTACATTACCAAACCCTTTGATATTCAAGAGCTGCGGCTGCGCATACGCAATGCACTCCGTCGCAGCCGCCTGAACAGCATGGTCAACCCGGTGACCGGTCTGCCCGAAGGCCCCATCGTCCAGGAAAAATTAGAAGAGATGCTGACCCAACCAGATTGGGGAATTGTGCTGGCTGAGTTACGTGGCCTCAACAAGTTCCGCGATCGTTTTGGTTTTGTGGCGGCTGACGATGTGTCGCGAGCGGTTACGCTGATGATTACCAAAGCGGTGCAAGATAATGCCGGCCATGATGATTTTGTGGGGCATGGTGACACCGGTGACTTTGTTGTCATTACCGCTGCCGGCCGGGCCAAACAACTGGCCGACCGCTGCCGGATGCGCCTACAGCCTTCTGTACAATACTTTTATCCGGCTCTAGAGCGTCAGCGCATTAACGAGATGCCGGAATCGGAACGGCTTTCGGTCAATGTGGTCAGCCTCTCCTCGCGCGAGGCACAAATTTCAGATTTGGATTCGCTGCTGGCTGCGCTGAGCAAAGCATAAGTCATTGTGAATAGTTCATTGTAAATTGTGAGTCGTCTACGACGCTATCAGCACGACTTATGGCTAGTGGCAGGATTTTTCATCCTGCCACTTTTGCTGTTTGGTAATGTCACCCTGACCGGCCAGACAATGCTGCCGGCCGATAATCTTTACCAGTGGCAGCCCTGGCAGTCGGCTGCGACCGACCTGGGCCTTGACCGCCCCCAAAATGCCCTCATCACCGACCTCATCATCCAAAATTACCCCTGGAAACAATTTATTCGCCAGAGTCTGAACCAGGGGGAAATCCCACTGTGGAATCCCCACCTGTTTGCCGGGATGCCTTTTTTGGCCACGGGGCAAAACGCCGGCTTTTATCCCTTCAGCCTTTTCTTTTTGCTGCTGCCGCTGAGCCAGGCGTATGGCTGGTATACGGTCAGCCAGTTGTGGCTGGCCGGGGCGCTGGCTTATCTGCTGGGGCGCACCCTGGGACTGCGCCGGCCGGGAGCCTTTGTGGTGGGACTGGTCTACCAGGGCTGTGGCTTTATGCTGACCAGTGCGGCCGTTTTCCCCATGATCATTGGCGCGGCCGCCTGGCTGCCCCTGCTGCTGGCCTGCATTGAGAAGATTGTGCAGAGTCGGGCACAGCCTGACAATGGACGATGGACGACAGACGATGGGGTTGGTAACGGCCGTTCTTACACACTGCTCTGGGTTCTGTTGGGCGCAACGGCCCTGGGAATGCAGGTGTTGGCCGGGCACGTAGAGATTACCTATTACACGCTGCTGGTAATGGGGTT
>JAWOIM010000281.1:0-7848 GCA_046484685.1 Chloroflexota bacterium
ATCGAAGAAGTGTTCCAAAACACACTCGTGGAGCGAGAAAAGCGGGAGCTGGCCACGCTCATATATTATCCCGAACAGAAAGTTTCCCTGATTCTCAAAGAAATAGACAATCTGGCCGAATGGTACCGCATCACCCTCTTTCGGCTGATCAAATTATGCCGTGTTACCTCCTCCAAATATACGCGGCAGCAGGTGCGCCAGGCATTGCCCGATGACTTCACTTATATTATTGAAGAGCTGCTGCATGAGCAGGAGAGCATTACCAACCGGCAGGAATATTACAGCAGCATTATTGATACCATTATTGATACCGATCGCGCCGACGCTTTTATCATTGCCCTGGCGCGGCTGATTCAACGGCTGAGCATTGCCCGGCTGCACGTCATTGGCGATGTTTATGATCGGGGTCCGGGCGCACACATTATTATGGATAAGCTGCTGGACCATCATGCCGTTGATTTTCAGTGGGGCAATCATGACATCGTCTGGATGGGCGCCGCAGCGGGCAGCGAGGCCTGTATTGCCAACGTGATTCGCCTTTCGCTGCGCTATGCTAACATGGAGACACTGGAAAATGGGTATGCCATCAGTATGCTGCCTCTGGTTTCGCTGGCGGTGGATGTATACGGGGATGATCCCTGCGACTTGTTTCGGCCCAAGCTGGGGGCCGATGCCGTGGCTGAGACGTTTACCGCCCATGAGCAGCAGTTGATGGCCCGGATGCACAAAGCGATTGCTATTATTCAGCTCAAGCTGGAAGGGCAGATTATCCGGCGCCGGCCGCAGTTCCAGATGGAAGACCGGCTGCTGCTGGATAAGGTGGACTTTGAGAAAGGCACGATTCAAATTGGCGAGCAGCGCTATCCGCTCTTAGACACCAATTTTCCTACCATCGATCCGGCCCATCCGTATAAATTGTCGGCGCAGGAAACGGCCGTTATGGAAAAAATTCGTCTTTCCTTCACCAACAGCGAACGGCTGCAAGATCATGCCCGCTTCCTCTTTTCCAAAGGGAGCATGTACCTGGGCTACAATGGTAACCTGCTCTACCACGGCTGCATTCCCATGACCCGGCGCGGCACACTGCGCCATTTCACCTTTGACGGCCTGGACCACAGCCCTAAAGCATTCATGGACCGGCTGGAGCGGCTGGCCCGTCAGGGCTACTTCGCCGACGATCCGGCTAAAAAGCAGTATGGTCAGGATACGATGTGGTATTTATGGAGCGGTGCCCAGTCTCCCCTCTTTGGCAAAGATAAAATGGCCACCTTCGAACGCTATTTTGTAGAAGATAAAGCCACCCACAAAGAGGAGATGAACCCCTACTATGACTTCCGCACCCGGCAGGAAGTAGCCGAACAAATTTTGACCGAATTTGGCCTGGACCCCAAAACAGGCCATATTATTAATGGCCATGTGCCGGTCAAGGTGAAGCGCGGCGAAAGTCCGCTTAAGGCCGGCGGTCGACTGCTGGTGATTGACGGAGGTTTTGCCAAAGCCTACCAGTCGCAGACGGGCATTGCCGGTTATACCCTCATATTCAACTCTTACGGGCTGTTGTTGGCCGCCCACCAGCCCTTTGAATCCACACAAAGAGCGATTGAGGAGGGTATGGACATTCACTCGAAGACGGAAATTTTGGAACAAAACGTTAAACGTATCCGCGTGCGTGATACCGACATGGGCCGCGACATCCAGCAGCGAATTGATGAACTCAAGCAGCTTTTAGAAGCATTCCGGGCAGGGTTGATTAAAGAATCGTAGCCCTTGTTTAGTGAGGTCACAACAGGCGCAGTGTCACCGCGCTAAAAAAGAAATGGATGCCTGTCCTCGTCCTCTATTGTCGGTGGTGGGTCGTCATTGTCCAGGCAGCGGGCGCAGCAGCGGCGGCGGATCGTTTGCCGGCTGACGCGGGAGTAATGGGCTGGGGCGGCTGGCCGATGTCGTCAGCAGCGGCCCAAAAATGTTGTTATAGGGCAGACCCAGAATTTCAGACAATTCATGAACTGCGCCATAACTGGTATAGGTGCTGGCTGAATCAACCTGAGCATAAACGGCCGTTCCTACCTCGATTTCACCCGTCAATAGACTGAGTTGGGGGCGATAGTAGGGACCATCCATGGTTAGGGCCATCGTTTGCCCCGGCAGCAGGGGCAGGGCCGGTGCGGTCACCCCCCAGACCAGACCTTCTGCGGCCAATAGTTGCCACGTCTGATTAACGGCCGTTGGTGCCGGATCGGGGTTGATATACACATCCACCCAGAAGGGGGTCACCACGGCCGTATTGCCTATATTACCAATGACAACAGTTATGCCCTTACTGCTGACGATCAGATCATGGACAACCAGGTCGGGGGCAGCTACAAACTGGTTCAGCAGCAGCGGCAGATAGATAGTGTGGGCTTGCAGAGAAACAGAAACGGCCGTTGTCACCATTAGCGACTCATGGGCGGTAGGCAAGGCCGTGATGGTGACGCTGTTGGTCAAGGGGCCAGGCAGATCGGTGGCCAGCACCGTGTACCCGTAACGGGTCGTCAAAGACCCACCAGGAGCCAGACTATCAGGTAGACTAAAGCCGTCTCCCACCGTGACCAGGCTGCTTAGAGTGTGCAGCGTCACATTGCCGCTGTTGAGTAAGGTCAAGGTGTAGGTCACCACGCTGCCCGGTTGGGCCAAAAGCGGGCTGGCGCTTAACTCAACCAATAACCCTGGATGAGCGGTCAAGGAGATAGACAACTCAGTCGTGGCTGTCACCACCTCGCCTCCCGCTGACATCCCGCTGGCCAGGGCGCTGTTGGTCAAGGGGCCGGGCAGGTCGGCTTCGCTGACGGTGTGGGTCAGGATGCCGCTTGTGGTGGCCAATGAAGGCAGCGTGTGGGTGAGTAAGGCAATAGGGCCGAGGGGCGTGTCCACGGCCGTGACGTCTGTCAGAGTCACATCGCCCACATTCATGACGGTGTAGGTGTAGGTAATCACCTGGCCTATGGTGGCCTCATTCACATTGGCTTCTTTGATAAGATGCAGAGCGGGCTGACTGCTTAGAATAACGGTGGCCAGGTCGCTGTCATCGACCACATTCCCTGCCGGACTGGTTCCGCTAACGACTACCGTATTCAGCAGCGGTCCGGGCAAATCGGCTTCGACAATGGTATAGGTCACGGTCTGGCTAACGGCCTGCCCCACATTCAGGCTGACGGGGTCGGTAAAGAGCGGCCCAAGCTGATCATCCACCGGATTGATCTGGCTGAGAACAACATCCCCGGTATTGGTCAGGGCGTAGGTGTAGGTGATGGTATCGCCCACGTTAGCCATTGCTGTATTGACTTGTTTGTCGATAACAATATCGGGTTGCTGTACGGTAACAACCACCGTATCGGGCATACTGGCCAGGCCAAAGCTATCGGTGACCACCAAAGTAAAGGTCAACAGGGTGCGGTTCAGGGGCGTGGTAAAGGTAGGCATGGGTATATGGTTGCCACTCAAGGTGACGGCCGTTCCCCCCGTTTGTGCCCAGCCATAACTCAAGGGCAAATGGCCATCTGGATCGGAGGAATTGCTGCCGTCCAGCGTCACAGACTGGTTGATCTCCACCATCTGGTCAGGGCCAGGGTCGGCTACCGGGGCTTCATTGATAATGGTTACAAACGTGACTGCTTGCTGGCTGCCTTGTGTGTTTGTGGCCGTGACCGTTGCCGTATATGTGCCCGCCGCGCCGTAACTGTGGCTGGCCGTCGCGCCCGTGGCGCTGTTGCCGTCACCCAAGGTCCAACTGTAGCTGACATTGCTGCCGCTGCTAATCGTCGCCGTCAATCTGGTCGTCTGGCCGAGGGTAGTGGGGCTGTCGGAAACGGCCGTTAAGCCGGCCACCCCTTCAAGCAGGATAGTTGCTGTGGTTTGAATGTCATCTTCACAACGCCAGGAGAAGGTATCATCCAGGCAGGCGTTGACCGGCTGGCTCAGGCGCAGACTAAAGGCGCGACTTTCATTGGCGGTTGGATCAGGGATGAGCGGCACGGTGATACCGGTTTGGGTGATACCGGCCGGTATGGTCAGTGTGCCGGTAATGGCCGTATAGTCACGACCAGCAACGGCCGTACTATCCAGGGTGTCATAAGAAACGGACACATCAACCGCTACAGCTCTGGAGAGCGTGACGGGGAAACTGGCTTCCAGCTCGCCCTGCGCCACTGTAACCGGACCTATCTCAATCAGGGGCTTGGGTTGCCTGTCCCGAATGGTGATAATAGCCCGGTCGCCCAGGTTCAGGTTGGTGTTGACCGTATTGGTAAAGACCAGGGCAAAGGTGCGGTCGCCGTAATAATCATCAGGCCGATCAATAATCGTAAAGAGGGGGGTTAGCAGTTCTCGTTCCCCCGGCATGAAGGTGATGGTGCCGCTGATGGGCTGGTAATCAATATCAGTAACGGCCGTTATATCCTCCATGTAATAATCAACCGACACGATCTTTTGGGAAGAAACAGATGAGTATTCCTCATCAACAAGCGTTACATAGATGTCAAATTCTCCGGCATCTTCCCAAACCCACTCATCATAGCTAAAGACAGATGGTTCTGGTGCCTGGTTGAGAATGGTACCGACCCCTTCCGCGTCGCCCAGCGTGGCGTAAACCGGATTACTCAGGTCTACAAAGAAGGTTTTGTCTGGTTGATCCTCATAATTGGCATAAACGGTGACGCTGATGACGGCCGTTGTTTGCCCGGCCGGAATGGTCAGATTACCATTGGTAGCTTCGTAATCATCATCAGGGGGCATACCGGCCACGGCCGTATCGTCCCGCGTGGCATACTCAAACGACACATCCATAAAGTAGGGGTGGGAAATGGCAACGGTGAAAACGGCCGTTACGGTCGGCGGCGGTGGTGGAGGCCAGGTAAAAGGCGGCGGCAACGGTGCCGTCACCGTGCTGTCGCTGATGCTCAGGGCGGGTTGCTCCTCATCATCCAGGATAGTGCCCAACGCACTGCCATGGGCAATGGTAGCGCTGATCGGATTGCTGAGGGTGACGGTAAAGGTTTTGCTGCCGTCTAGCAGGTTGTTGTCAATGAGCGGTACGCTAACGGTTTGACTAATTGTGCCGCTAGGGAAGGTGAGCGTGCCGGTGGTGGTTATGTAGTCGCTGCCGGCAACGGCCGTTCCGTCCAGCGTCGTATAATCCACCAGCGCCGGTAAACCGCTCACCCCATCCAGGCTGACGGTGAAGGTCATGAGGCCACTGTTTTCAAGGGCAGTAACATCGGCAATAGACAGGGCGGGCGGGGCATCATCGTTGAGGATGGTGCCCACCCCTTCAGCCCGCACCATGACCGCGTTAAGCGGATTGGTTAACTGGACCAGGAAGGTTTTGTCTGCCTCGTAGATCGTATTGCCAATGACGGGCACACTGATGGTTTGGGTCAGCGGTCCGTTGGGCGAGAAGGAAAGGGTGCCGCCGGTGGTCTGATAGTCGCTGCCGGCAACGGCCGTATCATCAACCGTCATAAAGTCCACCGAGGCATTAGTCGTGTTATGGCTGCGCGTGACGACAAAGGTAAAGTCAGTCAGGCCGCTGTCACCTTCAACCTGAGCCACATCACCAATAATCAATTCCAGGCCGCGAATGGTGGTCGTTTCCGTGACCACATTGTTGCTCAGATCGGGATCAGTCACGAAGTTTGACCAGGGTTCAACCCCGGCCGTGAACGTGATTACCGTATCTTGAGCCAGGTCTTGGTTAATGGTGGCTACAACAAAACAGGTATGGGATGCACCAGCCGCCACAGTTTGCACAGTAGATGACAGAAAATCACAATCTCCACTAAACAGGGTAGATACGCTAAAGGGAGCAAAGCTGTAATTGGCTTCTACATCTGCACTGCTGGGGCCATAATTGGTCAGCGTAAGGGTATAAGTCACTGGCTGCCGGGGCAGGGCCGGATCCGGGTAGTCACTGACCGTAAGGGCCAGGTCTGCTACCCAATCAATTATCGTGGTCAGATTGGCCGAGTTATTGAAAGGATTGGGATCAACCACAACCCCTGTCACGGTAGCGGCCAGGCTGGTCTGGCTGCCGTTGGCAGCGGGATCAATAACGGCCGTCAGCGTATAGCTAATACTTTCCCCGGCCTGAAGCGTGCCCAGCTCGCAGAGTGGCTGGCCGTTGGGGTCGTTGAGGCAGCCGGCTGTGGCGTGATTGAGCTGGTGGTTGCCGGGGGATGTGGTGACGGTGACGTTGGTCGCTACCGACGGGCCGCTGTTGGTGACGCTGATGGTATAAGTTAATGGCGTGCCGGCCGCCACCGGATCAGGGGCCGCACTCAAACTAATAGCCAGATCGGCCTGATTGGTGATAGTAACAACGGCCGTATCCATCAACCCCATAAAGTCATCAGGGGCCGCGACCAAAACGGCCGTATTGGCCACGACCGTGCCTGTTACCACCTCGGCCCCGGCGGTCAGCGTCAGCAGCAGCGATTTTGTGTCGCCGCCCGCCAGATCGCCCACCGTCCAGGTGGCTGCGCCATCCCAGATAGAGCCTGCGGTCGGGGTCACACTGTCCAGCACCACGCCGGCGGGCAGGGCCAGCGTGTTAGAGACCACCAGCCCGCTTACGGTTGTTAAGCCCTGGTTGGTAATGGTCGCCGTGTAGGTCAAATTGCCCGCGCCCGAACCGGCCACAACGGGGGCGGCCGGGCCGGTCACGGTCAAGAGCAGATCAATATCGACAATAATTGAGGTGGTTTCTGTGACCGCTGCCGGGGTCAGGATGGCTTGATCGGCGCTGAGAAGAACGGCCGTACTGGTGATAGCCTCCGCAGCGGGCAAAGCGGTCGGGCCAACCGTCAGCGTTGCCGTCAGCCGGGTGGTCGCGCCCACCGGTAAGGTGGGAATGGTCCAGACAGACCCGGCGAGCGTGCCGCTTTCGGGGGTAATAGTTTCCAGATTGACGCCGGCAGGCATCGTCAGCGTGTGGCCGATCTGGATATTGCCGGCGGCTGAAGGGCCGTCATTGGTGACCGTCATCACGTAAGTCAGATTGCCGATACCAGAGCCGGCCACCACCGGATCGGGCGCGTCGCTCTGGCTAAGGCGCAAATCTATTTGGGGTGTTAAGGTTACCACAGCGCTGGCCTGGTTATTGTCGGGATTGACTTCCAGCCCGTCGCTGGGGGAGACGGTTTTGGTAATGGTGGCCGTATTGGTCAACAGGCCGGCGGCGCTGGGATCAATCAGGCCGGTAGCGGTATAGGTCAGGATATCACCCGCCAGCAGGTCTACGCTCTGGTTGATGGGGCCACTGCCGCTGAGATCGGCGCAGGTTGCGCCGCTGCCCGCCGCGCACTGCCAGGTGACGTTGGTCAGCTCGGCGGGGAAGATGTCGCTGATGAGTGCGCCCGTCACCCCATTGGGGCCATGATTTTGGGCGATGAGGGTGTAGGTAAGCGGTGTGCCGGGAACGGCCGCTGCCCGATCCGCCGTTTTGGTAATAGCCAAATCAAAGCGGGGGGCGATCATTGTCACCAGCGTGGAACGGTTATCGACCGGGGTCGCGTCGAGCAGGGCCAGATTATCGCTGACCTGGTAGCCGACAACGGCCGTATTCGTAATCGGTCCGGTGGCGATAGGGGCCGTCATCGTCGCTGTGGCCGTCAGGCTATCCCCTGGGGCTAAATAGGGCACGGTGCAGGTCAGCACCCCCGCCGTCTGGCCGCAGTCCCAGCCAGAGCCGCCCGCCGCGCTCAGGGGCGCGGGCAAGGTATCGCTGATGATGACCCCATTAACCCCATAGGCCCCATTGTTGCTCACAATCAGGGTGTAGGTCAGGGGCTGGCCCGCATAGGCCAGGGCCGG
>JAWOIM010000418.1:0-5562 GCA_046484685.1 Chloroflexota bacterium
TATTTGGGGCCGATGCTCAGCCTTTCTTATCAGGAACCGCTGCATATTGTGCGCGGGGAGGGGCAATATTTGTATGATGTGCGGGGACGGCCGTATCTGGATATGGTCAACAATGTGGCCCACGTCGGTCACAGCCATCCTCGCGTGGTGGCGGCGCTGGCGGCCCAGGCGCGGCTGCTCAACACCAACACCCGCTATTTACACGAGACGATTTTAAGCTACGCCGAGCGGCTGACGGCCACCCTGCCTCCTCCGCTCAGCGTCTGCTTCTTTGTCAACAGCGGCAGCGAGGCCAACGACCTGGCGCTGCGCCTGGCCCGCACCCATACGAGCCGGCAAGAGATCATTGTGGTCGATGGTGCCTATCACGGCAATCTGACGTCGTTGATCGAGATCAGTCCCTATAAATTTAACGGTCCCGGCGGGCAAGGCGCGCCCGACCACGTCCACGTCAGCCCAATGCCCGACCCGTATCGCGGCCCCTATGGCGCGGATGGAGCGGCCTATGCCCAGGCAGTGGCTCAAATCGTGACCAAAATGGGGCAGCAGAGGAAGCAGCCGGCCGCGTTTATTTGCGAGTCACTGCTGAGCTGCGGCGGCCAAATCGTGCTGCCGGATGGGTATTTAGCGGCCGTTTACGCAGCCGTGCACGCCGCCGGGGGGGTGACCATCGCCGATGAGGTTCAGGTGGGTTTGGGCCGCGTGGGCAGCCACTTTTGGGGTTTCCAAACGCAGGGCATCGTGCCCGACATTGTGACCATGGGCAAACCGATGGGCAACGGCCATCCGCTGGCAGCCGTGGTCACCACGCCCGAAATTGCCGCCTCGTTTGACACAGGCATGGAATATTTTAACACCTATGGCGGCAATCCCGTTTCCTGTGCGGTGGGTACGGCCGTTCTTGACGTTATCGAAGAGGAAGGGTTACAGGCTCATGCGGCGGAGATCGGCCGTTACCTGCTGGCCCAGTTGGCACCGCTCCAAGAAGCTTGCCCACTCATTGGCGACATACGCGGTCGGGGGCTTTTCCTGGGCCTGGAACTGGTGGGCGATCGGCAAACGCGGGCACCGGCCGCCGTCGAAGCCGGTGCTATCGTCGAGCACATGAAGGAAGAAGGCATCCTTCTCAGCACCGATGGGCCGCTGCACAACGTCATTAAAATCAAACCCCCGCTTCCCTTTAACCGGGAGAATGCGGATTTTTTTGTGGAGCGGTTGAGGAAGGTGTTGGATATACTAGTGCGCAGTACGTAGTGCGTAGTGCGTAGAACTTGCTACGCACTACGCAATACGCAATACGCTCAATGCTGTCCACAATCACAAATTAATAAATCTCTACAAAAGTTTGTTCATCAATAGGGGGCCTGATATAGCCCGTATTTTTCTGGCGGTCCGGCAAGGTAATCGGTTCAGGTGTCAAATCTTCATACTCAATCTGCTGCAAAATATGGGCGATGCAGTTAAGCCGCGCCCGTCGTTTATCATCCGAATTGATAACGTACCAGGGGGCCTGCTTGATATCGGTATAATCAAACATACGGTCTTTGGCTTGGGAATAGTCAACCCACCGTTTGCGGGCTTCCAGGTCCATGGGGCTTAATTTCCAGCGGCGGCGGGGATCATCTGCCCGGGCCTGAAAGCGGCGCTCCTGCTCCGCCTCACTGACCGAAAACCAATATTTGAGCAGAATGGTGCCGGAGCGCACCAACATGCGCTCAAATTGGGGACAGGAGCGCATAAATTCACTATATTGGTTTTCAGTGCAAAATCCCATCACCCACTCTACCAGGGCACGGTTGTACCAACTACGGTCAAACAATACCATTTCACCGCCGGCCGGTAAATGGGCCACATAGCGCTGAAACCACCATTGGGTTTTTTCTTCATCATTAGGCGTACCCAAAGCCACCACACGCACAATACGGGGACTGGTACGCTCGGTAATTCGTTTAATGGCCCCGCCTTTGCCGGCTGCATCCCGCCCCTCAAACAGAACGACGACACGTAAATTGTTGTGCTTAACCCAATATTGCAGCTTGACCAGCTCTTCTTGTAAGCGACGCAGCTCTCTGTCGTAAAATTTACGGGCAATTTTGCCTTTCTTGGTGAGGGGAGGCCACTGATTCTCTGCTGTACCCTTGTCTTCAACTACATCATCCCGCTTGGCGGCCCGCATATCAACCCTGTCAACTGTATCAACCAAACCCTCCTCTTCGATATCTTGTGCCAGTTGTTGTTCAATTTCTTGGGTACTCATGAGTTCCTCCTGCGGAAATAGACCATGGACGATGGACGGCGGACGACGGACGGCGGATGATGGGCGACGGGTTTATTTAACACTTTATGACATGCACGCCTCGCCTGGGTAAATAGTATAACAAAAAAATTAGCCTGCAAATTTCTGTGGCTGCTAACCACAGGATTGATCAAAAAGCCAGGAATACAAAACAAATATGCGATCTGAGATTATTCATGTATTTTTGGCTCTGTCTCACTGCATATATCTAATGGTAGAGGAGAAAATAGACCCGGTAAGCCCAATCGGTGTTCTACCGGGTCTTATCATTTCAAATTACAAACGATAAGGAGTCTAACACATGTCATCTCACCATCCCCTCAAACTGGCTGCCTTCACAGCCATCATCGCGCTATTTAGCCTGGTGCTGTTTAGCCAAACGGCCGTTCCCTCAACCGCCTCCGGCGACTACATACCTAACCAGTATATTGTCAAGCTCCAACCACACATCAATTCACAGGCCGCCTCCCAGGCCCTGGCCAGCACGCATAATATGGGTGTCGGCCAGGTTTACAGCCATGCCTTCAACGGCTTTTCTGCCCATATCCCTCAGGGCCGGCTGAATGCACTGCAAAACGATCCCCGTGTGGTTTCCATTGTACCTGATGAGGTATTGTACATCAGCCAGCCCCCCTGCGGCACCCCTAACGGCGGCCCTTGTCCCCCCGATGATGATGATGGTGGTGGTAACGATGGGGGTGGTGACAGCACTCAGGTGATTCCGACCGGCATTAACCGCATCTTTGCCCCCAATAGCAGCTTCAACATCGGCAGCGGCACGGCCAACTTCAGCGGCGTAGAAGTAGCCGTGATTGACTCCGGTATTGATGGCAACCATCCCGATCTGAACGTATTGGGTGGCATTAACTTCAGCGGTGGCCCCTCCCACCGCTGGAGCGACGGCAATGGGCATGGCACCCATGTGGCGGGCACAATCGCCGCCCTGGATAATGACTTTGGTGTTGTCGGTGTGGCTCCCGGGGCCGGTCTGTGGGCCGTTAAGGTTTGCGGCAACAGCGGCTCCTGTTCCTTGTCTGCTATCATCGCCGGAATCGATTGGGTGACAGCCAATGCCAACCGCATCTCTGTGGCCAACATGAGTCTGGGCGGGACAGGCAGCCCTGGCTCCTGCACCGACGGCGGCTACCGTGAAGCGGTCTGTAACTCCGTGGCTGCCGGCGTGACCTATGTCGTAGCAGCCGGTAACAGTGCCGCCGATGCGGCCAACTTCCGTCCGGCCAACTTCCCCGAAGTCATCACCGTTTCCGCCCTGGCCGACTTTGATGGCCTGCCGGGTGGCTTAGGGTCCCCCACCTGTCGCACTGATACAGATGACACGTTGGCTAACTTTAGCAACTACGGTTCAGTGGTAGACTTGATTGCTCCCGGTGTCTGTATCCTCTCCACCTGGCCCAGCAACAGCTACAACACCATTTCCGGTACGTCGATGGCGTCGCCCCATGTGGCCGGCGCAGCCGCACTCTACATTCACCAGAATCCAGGGGCTTCGCCGGCACAGGTGCGCAATGCCCTGGTCAATGCCGGCAATTACAACTGGGATAACTCCACCGACCCCGACGGCATCAAAGAGCCGCTGCTGGACGTTGGCGGCTTCTAAGAGCTATACACTTTCTTCAAACATTTCTCCTCTAAACTGAAAAAGGCTGGCCTTGTTCGCAAGGCCAGCCTTTTTGTTTTTGGGGTGTTGTGTTCTTTGCCTGCTGCGCTGTTAATCACTTTTTTCTTTGTCCCAATCAATAGCGTAGGCAAAGGCAGGGATAATACCCAGAAAGACCCAGCCAATCAGACTAGCTCTCATGCCAATAAAGCCCACATTATAGACAAAGGGTAGTATCCAGTCACCCAGGGCACCAGAAGCAAACGTGCCCGCCAGGCCACCTAGAATACAATAGATCAGGGCGCGGGGAAATCCAGTCGGTACTTTGTCGATTAAACTTAACCCCAGTTTGCCCAGTTGGAACAAAAACCAGAGGTAGGCCAGCAGTCCGATGATGCCGATTTGGGCCACAATATCAAAGTATTGGCTGTGAGAATTGAACTCGACATAGTAGCCGCGGATAGGGAAGAGCGGTGTATACCAATAGTAGTTGGCCGGGCCAACCCCTAGAATGGGATTCTCTTTAATAATCTCGAGCATGATAAGCCAGGCGTCGACACGGGTGGAGTAACTGTATTCCTGGACAACCAAAATTTCATCCAGCGCCAGGGGCAGCAGGGGGAGTGCCGCTAATCCGCCTAAAAAAGCCAGCCGGGGCCAGCGCAGGAGCAAAATAGCGGCCACTGTCACCACAGAAGGAACCCAGCCGGATGCCCAGTCAAAGGTTTGTATCATGCTGACATAAAAAGTAGCCAGCAAAATCAGACCCAACAAGCTGCGCCAATACCAGCGCAATTTGTCATTAAACAACATCTGGCCGCAGGTAATGGCCACTAACCAAAACCAAAAAGGACTGGCGGTCGAGCCAATCTGGTAGTAACCGGTCATGGTGTAGGTGAGGCGAGGAATCAGGCGAATGATGATAAAGCCGGTGGCAAAAATGACAAAGATCCAGGTGAACCATTCGACCCAGCGCAAGTCACTGAAGTGGTGGGCAGCCAACAGGTAAGCACAAACGGAAATAACAAAAATAGCCGTTCCCCCAATTTGGGCCGTAATAGGGGCGTGCGGGGCCATAAACCAGGGCAGTTGGCCATTGACAAAAGCCACAAGGGTCATGACAAGCATCACAAAGAGAGGCAAAAAGGTGGGGCAGGCATGAAGCCTAATCCGCTTTTCTCGTGTGAGCATATCCAGCAGCCAAAGCGCTGTCAGGCCGAGAACAATGAGCATAGGCGCGTTGAGCCGGCTTTCGCTGCCAGTGCCAATAGAAAAGGGAACCAGCATGGCAGCCGGGGCCATCAGAATCAAACCAATAGCCGGCGTGCGGGATAAACGATTGACACCCACAACGGCCGGCACAATGGCTACCAGCAGGACAGCCAGCAGCCAAATACCGCGGTAGGCAATCACGGCACTGAGCAAGATGGTAGCCACAATGACCAGCCACTGCCGTACTTTTTTATTTTGCCAAAGCTTTTGCGGTGGCCAGATGTTGTGCCACCATTTATGGTGCCACCAGTTGTGCCACCAGGCTAAAAGAGTCGGCCGTTTTGTGCGTTCAGATAAAGTTGACATGTCGCGTAGTGCGTAGTGCGTAGTGCGTAGAAGCAACTACGTATTGCGCTCACTAATTACCGAATACTAC
>JAWOIM010000506.1:0-5982 GCA_046484685.1 Chloroflexota bacterium
GGCCGGGTCCTGGTAATCGGACGGCAGCCGCTCGCGTAAAGCGACCCATTGTGACGGGTCAGGCTCAGGGAGCATTGCGCCCTCCGTGTGTGTGGCCTTCGCCATCCAGGCCAAACAAGAACTCCCACTCCGGTGACTCGTACACATGCCTGGCCTCTACCCAGGCCGTTACGTCGTCGGTAATTGTCTGCACCTGCCACCAGTCGTCGCGGGTGGGGTCTTTGAGCGTCACGGCCGTTACCGGTCGGGCAAAAACAATCTGCCGGCCACCGGGGGCGTGATAGAGAGGAATCATGTCGCTGTCAGGTTCAAACAGGTAGGCCAGACGGCGGATAAAGTAGTCGGACACCCACCCGCTTTGGCCGCCAACCGTCCGCACCAGGTAGAAGCGCCACAAATTTTGCGGCCCCGTCTGCCGGATTTCATGCACGACCACCGGCGTGCCGGTGGCGATCGTGTAGGCCACGGCCGCTTCCGGGTGGGGATCGGCCAGCAGCGTTATTTCGGCCGTTTCCAGCAGTCCATGTTCGTCAATACCGCTGACCAGAATCCACAGCGGGCCGCTATGGCTGTTTAGAACCTGGCCGCCATCATCCGTGACAAACACCGTTTCCGGCGCTGTTTCCGACGTTGTGACAGTGTTGTTAGGGGCAGTCCCGTCTGTCTCTTGTGCCGTTAAGGCTGCTTGAGACCAACTGACCAGCGCGTAGACGAAGAGAATCAGGAGAAATGCAGAAAGTAATAACCAAAACCGCGATTGTTTCATCATTAAAAAAAGAGGATCTTCTGGAATTTGTGAGGTTTGGCGTGAAACGTGAAACGTGACCAGAGAGGCATCACGTTTCACGCATCACGTTTCACGGCTTGTCAGTCCCCTGAGTTCCTAAAGAGCCAAAAACTATTCACCAATGAAGGTCACATCATCAATGCGCCAGGTCCCGGTTGTGCCGCCGGCATCATAACCATAGATGCGGAACTGCACGTTGGGCTGTCCGGCTATCTGACTGTTAAGGGCGCTCAAGTCAAAGGAGTGGCTGCGCCAGTTGGTATTACCGGGCAGGGCCGTCACCGTTTCGGAGATAAGCGTAAAGCTGGTGCCGTTGGTACTGTAATGGATTTCAAAGGCCAAGGGTCCCGTCCCGGAGCGGCGCTCGGCAAAGTCCAGGGTTATGTTCTGATAAGCGGTCAGGTCAACTTTGAATTCTACATAGCGGTCAGCGTCCAGGCTGCTCGTTTGTGACCAGCGGTTAAAGCTCCAGGCGTAACCGCTGGTTCCATTCGTATTGCCGGCATGGAAACCTTCGCCACCTAATTCACTGCCGGCGGCCGCAACTGCATTGCCGGTCAGGTCCAGGCTGGCGTTACGGGTCTGGTCCTCAAAGTCCCAGGTGGTGAAGTTCTCTGGGCCAGATGAGGGTGGAGGCACGGCCGTTTCGGCCGTAAAGGTCACATCATCCAGGCGCCAGGTTCCCGTTGTGGCCCCGGCCTCGTACCCATAAATGCGGAAGTGAACGGCCGCTTCGCCGGGAATGGCCCCGTTAAGATGACTCAGGTCAAAAGAATGGCTGCGCCAATTGGTATTGTTGGGCAAGGTGGTGACGGTGCTGGGAATAGGGGTAAAGTCGGTCCCGTTGATGCTGTAATGGATGGCAAAAGCCAGCGGCCCCGTCCCGGAACGACGTTCGGCAAAGTCCAGGTTCAGGCTGTGATAATTGCTCATGTCCACCTTAAACTCCACATAGCGGTTAAGGTCGATGCTGCTGGTTTGTGACCAGCGGTTAAAGCTCCAGGCATAGCTGCTGGTTCCGCCCGGATTGCCGGCGTGGAAGCCTTCACCGCCCAATTCACTGCCGGCGGCTGCGATTGCATTACCGGTCAGATCCAGGCTGGCGTTGCTGGTCTGGTTCTCAAAGTCCCAGACGGTAAAGGTGTAGCGATCGGGATCGCTGGCCACGTAGGAGACGCCGTCGACGGTGTAGTTGACGCCATCGGTGGAGCGCAGCACAATATCCCCATCTACAACGACTGTGGCATTGTAATCAATACCAGTGGCACAATAATTGGTAAGGTAAACGTCGCCAACGGCCACTAATCGGTCCAATACCGCTTGCGCCGGGTGGCCATAACTGTTAGCACCACAGGAGATGGCCGACACGTCTGGGTCGAGGGTGTCTACATAAAATTGGTTGGTCGAATGGCCTGAACCATGATGGTTGGCCCGCATCACGTCTACCGGGCCGAACCGTTCGGCCATAATTGTTTCCACATCATTGTAGGTATAGCCCCACTGGCTCTCATCGTACACGCCGTCGGCATCGCCGGCTGTGGCGTAGTCAATCAGACCGTAACGGACTTTAACTCCGGTGGAGTAATCATTTTCACTGGGGGGGGTATTGGCTGAGGTATGGTCCCCTTGAATGGGTGTCACCCCATCGGCCAACATCACTTCGTCACCATCCACCTGCACAATGGTGACTACGGCCCCTTCATCGGGCGGGTCAATTTGGGTGACAGACCATAGCTCGGCCACTTCACGAATAGGGTAGATGTTCGTATTGGCCGGATTGGTTGCATAACAGAGCCAGTTGCGGGCTGTGCCCGAAACGGTGCCGGCGTTGTGCCAGACAATTTCCAGGTCTGGGTCACACAGGCCATCCTCAGCCCCACCCCCATGGCCGTCAACCCATGTACCGGCATCCCGGTCGATGATTTTGTCAAAGGTATATTCATATTTTTCCAGCAAAGCCCAAAAACCCCCGTAGCCGGCGTAACCGATATGATCTAAATGGAGGTGGCTGAGCATGCCGACGTTCACGTGGGTGCTGCCGGTGATTTCCCAAATCTTTTGGGCAATAAGGCCGGCCCCCTTGCTGGAATTCCAGGAAGCCTCGCGCACGTCGATGAGAATGGAATAGCCGGAGGGGAAAATAATCAGTTGGCTGTCGCCCTGCTCTACGTCAAAGATACGAATCTCGAAGGCGCCGGGTTGCCAGGGGTCGTCGCCAAAGCCGGTGTTGCTGTTGCCCGGGGTGGTATTGTCGCTGTCGATGGTACTCCAACGCCCGCCGTCGGGGAAACGATACCAGGAGCGTTCGGCGGTGGAATAGGTATAACTGGTGGCGTCTAGCACGTTCTGTGCTGGGTCGAGGAAGCGTACTTCATCACCCCCATTAGTCAGGAAGTTGCTAAAGGTCATGACGTAATAACCGTAGGCGGGAATTGTGGTATTGGCCGGAATCTGCTTGGGGCTGCCGGCACCCGGTCTGTCGTCAATGTAGTGGCCGGAGATATCCAGAGCGCTGCCTGTGGTGTTGTACAGTTCCACCCATTCGCTGGCGCTGTTCGCCACATATTCGTTGATAAGCACATCGCCGGGACCAGGGGGATTGGCGGCTGTTACCTGTCCCTGTGGCCAGAAGAGCAGTGTAAAAACAAGCAGGATAAAACCGACCAGATATGATTGAACCTTCACAATAGTTTCTCCTTTGGCCCCACGAATGAATTAAAAGACCTGGATGATCACCTCATCCTGGTCAACCCGTAAAATAAGGTATCCATTCAGGCCCTCGTTCCATGCTCCGCGTGGAATGAGCAGTTAGACGCTCCGCGTCGAGGCGAAGAGCGTTCTGGCGGGCATTCCCACGTAGAACGTGGGAACGAGAAGGAGGGTGAATGGTTACAAAACAAGGAACACTGAATCCAAAGGCAACCTCTGGTCACCTAACAGTGATACCCACTCCTCTTTAATCGTTTGACTATTTAGTTTGCAGAACAGCTTGTGAACCATCTCTGCCCGGCTGCAACGGGCAGAGCGACTTTCATTATAGGTGAGTTTGTCCTTAGCTTCAAGAATAAAAGGCATATTGGTACTTTTGGGTATGTTGATAGGGAGTCACCGGGGTAGTCAAACCCGTTATTCCCCTTATTCATTGTTAAAGACGCGGCCACAGACGCTGCATAGACGGTGACAAAGACGGCCGTATCATATACTCACCCCCATACGGGTAATCGGTAATCCGTAATTGGTAATCCGTAATGTCGCTGCGCGACCGCTTCGCGTACGGTAAACCGTTCACCGGTTACCGGATACCGGATACCGTTCACCAATCAACGCCCGTTCAAAACGAGTGGCCTATGGACCTGTTTGAACTCAGTACACAATCTTTTCTGATAAAAATTTGGGTGGAAGAGACGGCTGCGGAAGCGGGCGAAACGTTGTGGCGGGGCCACATTACTCATGTTCACAGCGGCGAGCGGCAACATTTTGAGGATTTACCCGATATGCTGACCTTTATGCAGCCCTATCTGGTTGAGATGGGCATTATAACGGGCAGCAAACGGCCGTTTCAACGCTGGTTTTATCGCTGGCGTTTCAGCCGCGACTTGCTGCGCCGGCTGCGCTCAGATACGGGCGTCGAGCCACCCCCCCGCCAAAAACAACCGTCCGGCAGCGAAGTCGATAATTTAGCTTAATGAGGAAGATCTTGGTCGAAGCCCTGTCACATCCCCCCCAAACAGCCAACGGTCAGACCCGGCTCACGCCCTTTGCCGGCAGCCGCGAGCAGGTGTTGGCCGGTTTAGCGATCGTTGACCTCCAGGTGCGCTGGGCGATCATGCGGGCACGCGCCCATGGCCTCAGCCCCGATGACGCCTTTCGCGGCCTCTACATCGGCGAAAGCAAAGTGGACGGCCTGCTGGCCCAGGAATTGGGCCACAGCCTATGGCCCCGGCTGGACGAAACGGCAGTTCCCTTTCTCCAGTGGCAGCAAGCAATTGACCAGGCTCAGGAGTCGTGGCAAGCGCGCACGGCTGCCAGCCGCGTCCCGCTCTGTTTAGAGCAACTGCGCCAGGCGTTCAACCTGACTCCGGCCGATATTTCCCTGCTGCTGCTGGCTCTGGCCCCCGAGCTGGATGCCCGCTACGAGCGCCTCTTCGCCTATTTACAAGATGACGTGACCAAGAAGCGGCCCAGCGTGGAACTCTGTCTCCATCTTAGCCAGGCCGGTCTGGACCAACGCCTGGATGAGCGTGCCCGCTTTGCCGACGAGGCCCCCCTTTTCCGTCACCGGCTGCTGGTCCGCTACGCCGATAAAAACCGGAATGACACCAGCCTGTTGGCCCAATTTGTGCGCCCGGTCCCCACGCTGGTAGAACATTTACTGGGACGCACCCGGATGGACAGCCGTTTACAGGCATACACCCGTCTCTGGCAGCCCCACGACTGGTCGCCACCGGCCGATTTGCCCGCCGTTCGTCCCGACCATCTGGTTAAGGCTGCTCGCCAGGGAGCCATCTTCTCGTTTCGTGGTGGGTATGGCGCCGGCAAGCGCACTGTGGCTTGTTATATGGCCCATCAGTTGCAGCGCCCCCTGCTGGACGTAGACATGGCCGCGTTGACCCAGGGCGACGATAACCTGGTAGAAATGGGGCGGCTGCTGGACCGGGACGGCCGTTTTTACCACGCCCTGCTTTACCTGCGTAACTGGGACGGTTTGCTGCATGACAACCACCCGCCGCCTCCCTTTTTTCGCCTGCTGCTGAATTATCCCGGTCCCATCGTTATGGCCGGGGCGCAAAGCTGGCAGCCGCGTGGTGAGCGGGCACGTCCCCTGGTACGGGTGCAGTTTGAGGCGCCGGCGTATGACGGCCGTTTACGCGCCTGGCAGCATCATTTAGCAGAAAGTGACCTTGACCCAACTCGCGTGGCCAATCATTTCCGTTTCAGCCCCGGCCAGATTGCCGACGCGGTGGCCACGGCCCATGATCTGGCTCTGGGAAACGGCCGACCGCTCAGCGAAGAAGATCTGTTTGCCGCCAGCCGGGCCCATTCCAACCAAAACCTGGCCAACATGGCTACCAAGGTTAAACCTTGCTACGGCTGGAATGACATTGTGCTGCCTGCCGACACCTTCAACCAGTTGCAGGAAATGGTTAACGTCGTACAGCAGCGCCACATTGTCTATGAACAATGGGGCTTTGGGC
>JAWOIM010000569.1:0-2952 GCA_046484685.1 Chloroflexota bacterium
CTTCGCGTTCTTCGCGTCTTTGCGGTGAGAATGCATATTTATTGTTGACTTAAAAGGTAGTACATGGCAACCAGCAAAAGTAATGCCTCCATTCAACTAACCGACCAGCAGCAGGCGGTCGTGGCCCATAACGAAGGGCCGGCCCTGGTGTTTGCCGTGGCCGGAGCGGGCAAAACAACGGCCATGGTCCACCGCATTGAGCGGCTGGTGCGGGAGCATGTTTTCCCCGCCGAGCAGATTTTAGCCACCTCCTTTGGCCGGGCCAACGTGGTCGATCTCAAACGCACGCTGGCCCCCTGGCCCTACTGCCAGGCGGTCGATATTCGCACCCTCCACTCGCTGGGGCTGGACATTTTGCGCCGGGCGCAGCGGCACGGCTATCTGAGCAACCTGCGCCTGAGCAATGGGCTGAACTCACAGCAGTTGCTCAACATCAGCCTGGCCGAAGCGCGGCGGCGTAACGTTCCCTACAAACGGGAACTGGATACGCTGGATCGGGGCGACTTTCTGGACTACGTCGGCTTTTGCAAGGGCAATCTCTGGTATGCCGACCTGCGCCGGGCCAATTTGCCCAAGCCGGCCCGCAAGCTGGCCAAAGCAGCCAAAGCGCCGGATCCACCGCTCGACTGGTATCTCGACTTTTACCGGATTTTTGAGCAGGTGCGGTTGCAAAATGGGGCCATCACCTTTGACGATATGCTGATGAGCGGCTGGGAGGCGCTGGTTCAATTCCCAGAGGTGCTGACTGAAGCCCAGGGGCAGTACCGCTGCGTCCTGGTCGATGAGTTCCAGGACATCAACCTGGTCCAGTCGGCCATCCTGAACCTGATTACGGAGCCAGAGCGCCACTATATGGCCATCGGCGACGACGATCAGACGATTTATGAATGGCGCGGGGCCGACCCCAGCTTCATTCTCAACTTTGCCAAACGCTATAAAGCGACTACTTATTTTATCAGCGACAATTTCCGCTGCCCGGCGGCACCTCTGCTGCTGGCCAACGGGGTCATCGGCCACAATAAAAAGCGGCAGCCGAAGCGGTTGAGCCTGACGCGCGGCTTTTATGGGGAAACGGCCGTTACCCTCTCCCCTTCTGTAGCCACCATGAGCCGCCAGATTGTGGACCGCATTGTGGAATTACACAACGCCGATGTGCCCCTCAACGAGATGGCCGTTCTGGTGCGGCTCAATGCCCAGACCCCCTACATTGAACAATTTTTGATTGAAGAGAAACTGCCCTACCGCGTCAGCCAGCCTTTTTACGAGCGGGCCGAGATTAAGACGTTGATTGAATACGGCCGTTTGGCCTGGTTTGAGCAGCAGTTGCAAAAAGGGAACAGGCCCTGGTCCAACCCGCGCAACCGGGAAGCATTCAACGACGCCTGGCGTACCGTCTGCAACCGGCCCAAGCGCTACCTGACCCGCGACTTGCAGCAGCAGATGGGCCAGGCGATTGTGCGTGGTCAGGGCAGCATTGCCCAGGTGTTGGCCACTGCCGGCGAAAACGCCCCTTACGACTACCTGGCCGAACGGCTGGATTTGTTCAGTCAGGACATCGCCTGGCTGGCGGCCAACCTCGACCAGCCCGTTTACAGCGTTCTACGCGAACTGGAAGCGCGGCTGGTCTACAAACAATATCTGCGCGAGAGCAGCGGCTTCCCCCAAACGGGCGAAGGGCGGGCCGTCAGCGTCGAAGCCTTTATCCAGTATGCCCAAGATCAGGGCAGCTTCTTGCAGTTCATGGGCCACATCCGCCAGTTGGCCGAGCAAAAAATTGGACAGGTGGCCGACGGCCTGGGCGATGCCGTGACGCTGACCACCATCCACCGGGCCAAAGGGCTGGAATGGCCGGTCGTTTTCATGGCTCAGTGCAACGACGGCATCATGCCCTTCCAGGCCGAGCGCAAGGACGAAATCGACCACACAGAGGAGGAGCGCCGCCTCTTTTATGTGGCCCTGACGCGCACCAAACAGCATCTCTCCCTTTACTGCCTGGGTGATGAGCCGCTCTCCCCCTTTTTGCACGAGGCCAATTACCAGCCCGTCTTGAAGGATGTGGCCATCTTGACCCGCCTATTGACCCACCCCGACGATTGGAGCGAAGGGGATCGGGATTGGGTGAAAGCCAAAACGGCCGAGTTCCACCTGCAGCGCTACTTTGAGCGGTGGTTCCCGGTTGAGCTGAAGCTTACGTAGTGCATATGGCATAGTGCGTAGCTCAAAACCCCTACGCACTACGCACTATCTATAGTAGAGTTGTTCCTAATTTAATAACTACCCACGATTGTCATGCCTGCGAAGGCAGGCATCCATCTTCATTTGGAGGAGTGGATTCCCGCCTGCGCGGGAATGACATGTGCGATATTTTATAAAGGAACAAGTCTAATTTATTGACACAAGGGAAGTCACTTACTACACTTCTATCATGGCTACTGCTGAAAAATGGCGTCACTTTGAACCGCTGCCTGCCGATATGGCAGAGCGGTTATCGCGGCTGGATGATTTATTTGTTGGGGAAGGGGTCTTGCTGGCCTATCTTTTCGGCAGCCTGCTGCAAGAGAGCCGCCCGGCCCAGGATGTTGACCTGGCCCTGCTGCTGCCGGAAGATAAACGGCCGTATCACCTCCACCCCGCCATCATCGCCTGCCTGGGCACCGAGCGCGTGGACATTGTCGATTTACGCCGGGCGTCACCGGTCCTTAAATTCGAGATTATCAGCAACGGCCGCTGCCTCTACACCCAAAATGAAGACATCCAGTTTGAGTTCGTCATGGCCACACTGCGTCAATACCATGACACTAACTACCTCCGCCAGCAACAGGATAAAATTCTGAGGCAACGCTTAACCACTACCGTTGATTCTTAACGTCAACGTTCACTTATCATTCCGAACGCAGAGAGGAATCTTTCGACTTACTATATCAACTGGGTGTAGGGGCGTACCCTTGTGGT
>JAWOIM010000723.1:0-11248 GCA_046484685.1 Chloroflexota bacterium
CCGCATGAATCCTTGTTCGTTAGGGCGGAGAAGTTGCGTTGAACAAGGGCACTCTACAAAAGGGCGGCAAGAATGGCATATCACATTGATGCAATCAATATTAGTCTGGATGATTTGCGGGAGCGAATTGAAGCAACAGACCTTATACCGAGTCGTGCTTCTCTTACTGACAAGATTAGAGAAAAAATGAATGCCCTTGAAGAACAGGGTATTGTAACGCTTGCCTCTCTGCGGGATGAACTCAAGAACTCTAAGCGATTAGCCACTATGTCGGAAAAGACAGGTATAGACACCCAGTACCTCATCTTACTCAGGCGAGAGATACAAGGCTATTTTCCCAAACCGGTTGCCTTAAAAGTCTTCGACTGGTTGCCGAAAGACGAAATTGTGAAGCTCGAACAAAATGAGATAGGGGATACTGCCACTCTATATGAAATGACGAGCAGTGCAAAAAAACGATTGGAGCTTGCGAAATCGACGGGGGTGAACAGCGCTACACTCGAAATTCTTGCTCAGTTAGCGGACTTGATGCGAGTGCAATGGGTGAGTGCGACATTTGCGTGGATGCTCATAGTGGCTGGCTATGATAGCGTCGATAAGGTGGCAGCGGCCAATGCCAACAATCTATGCGAGGCGCTTGCTCGTATTAACGCCGGAGATAGATTCTTCAAGGGCAAGATAGGTCTACGCGATACAAAAAGACTCATACAGGCTGCAAGTTATGTGTGAGGAATCCTGAATCAAAGCAAAAGCCCGTCTAACTGTTCGATGAAGCCGATGAGAGGAAATAATATTGAGGGAGCGGTTAACAACATAGAAGCTACCCAATTTCAACCCTGCGAGGTCTCGGAGACCTCGCAGGGTTAGAGAAGGAGAAACAATGAGCGAAAAGTATCAGGGTGCCATCACGGCGCAGTTAGGAAAATATGAAACGGCCGTTACCCAGGCTCTAATCCAACTGCAAGAAGAGCAGATTATTGATCGTATTTGGGACCATGACCACACCGTTTGGGCCGACAGTCCGGAGGAGATTACCAACCGGCTGGGCTGGCTTCACTCCCCGCCAGAAATGGCCGGCAAAATTGAGGAGCTAAGCCAATTTGCGGCCGAACTACAAGAAGAGAGCTACACCGATGTCTTGCTGCTGGGCATGGGTGGCTCCAGCCTGGCTCCGGAGCTGTTGGCCACTGTATTTGGTCCCGGCAGCGACGGGTTAACGCTAACCGTCCTGGACAGCACCGATCCCGGCGCGGTCCTGGCCCAAGAGCAGCGACTAGACCTGGCCCATACGCTCTTTGTGGTAGCCACCAAATCTGGCGGTACGGCCGAAACTCTTTCTTTCTTCAAATATTTCTACAATCGTACCCTGGCCGAGTTGGGTGAGAACGAGGTCGGTCGCCACTTTGTCGCCATCACCGATCCCGGCAGCAAGCTGGAAAAGATAGCCACCGAGCTTAACTTCCGCCGCACCTTTCTCAATGACCCCGACATTGGCGGCCGCTATTCGGTTCTTTCTTACTTTGGGCTGCTGCCGGCCGCCCTGGTGGGGCTGGACCTGGCCAAACTACTGCAGCGGGCAGAGCAGGCCGCCACCAACTGCAACCCCGACAATGATCCGGTGACGGGTGACAATCAAGGGGCTTTCCTGGGCAGCGTCATGGGCGTCCTGGCCCAAGAAGGGAGAGACAAATTAACCTTGATCACCTCGCCCGACCTGGCCAGCTTTGGCGATTGGGTAGAGCAGTTAGTAGCCGAAAGCACGGGCAAAGCGGGCCAGGGCATTTTGCCGGTAGTGGGCGAACCGCTAATGGGCACAGCTCTCTATGGGGAAGACCGGCTTTTTGTCTATATGCAGTTAGGCAATGATATCAGCCACCAGGCCGCTATGGATCAACTGGCCGCTCTGGGCCATCCCGTCCTCACCATTGCCTTAACCGACCTGTATGATTTAGGCGGACAGTTCTTTGTGTGGGAAATGGCCACGGCCGTTGCCAGTTATCATCTGCAAATCAACCCCTTTGACCAACCCAACGTGGAGTCGGCCAAAGTGGAGGCACGGCGCATGATGGACGCTTACGAAGAAACGGGGCAACTGCCGGAAGGGGAAAGCGCTCCCCTCACGGCCCAGGCCCTGGCCACCTTTGTAGACCAGGCCCAAGCGGGTGATTACATTGCCCTGCAAGCCTTTGTTCAACCTACGCCGGAGACGGATGAACTATTGCTTAACCTGCGGCTGTGGCTGTTTGAGCAAACCCAATTGGCCACCACCCTCGGTTATGGACCGCGCTTCTTACATTCCACCGGCCAACTGCATAAGGGGGATGATGGTAATGGGCTGTTCATCCAGTTTACCTCAGATGCGGACAAAGATGTGGCCATTCCCAATGAGCCGGGCGGTGAGGAATCGGCCGTTTCCTTCAACACGCTCAAGCTGGCGCAAGCCCTGGGTGATGCCCAGGCCCTACGCGACGAAAATCGCCGCCTGATCCGCTTCCACCTGGGCACCGACGTCAACGGGGGTCTGGCCAAATTGTTGGACGATGGACCATAGACGGGGGACGATGAACCATGTCGGCGCAAAAAAATGGCCCTACCTGCTCCTGGCGTTTTTGCTGGTCTGTTTGGGTATCTCCCTGCTGCTAAACCTGCTGCTGTATGAGCAGGCGACCGTCTACTATCGGCAGCTGCGCGAGACTCGTTTAGATCCGCTTGGTCTACAGGTTTACGACTCTGAGGCAACAGCTATGCCTTCACAACAAGCAGACCACCTAAAATTCATCTTTTTTGGGGATTCCAGGGCGGCCGAATGGCCTGAACCGGATCTGGACGGCTTTGCCTTTATCAATCGGGGGATTGGCGCCCAAACGTCAACCCAAACGGCCGCCCGCTTTAGCCACCATATTCAGCCCTTACAGCCCGATGTTGTCCTGCTTCAGGTGGGGATCAATGACTTGACCACCATCCCTCTCTACCCCGAACAGAAACGCCGGATTGTGACCAACTGCCAACAAAATATCGCCGAAATCGTGCAGCGTTCCGTGGCCATGGGCAGTACCGTCATTGTTACCACCATTTTCCCCGTCGGCGATCCCCCATTGGCCCGCAGGCCATTCTGGTCCGATGATATTACGCAGGCGGTGGCTGAGGTCAATGAATACATCCATTCACTGGCCGGTCCCAACGTCATTGTCTTCGACGCCTATGCCATTCTGGCCAATGAAGATGGCCTGGTGCAATCCGACTATAAACGGGATGAGCTGCACCTGTCTGAGGCCGGTTATGAAGCCCTGAATCAAGCCCTGCAAACGCTGTTGATAAAAGGATAAAAGGATGAAAGTGAATTTTTACGCCACACTGCGCCAGATTACCGGCCAGAAAACAGTTGAGTTCACACTGACAGACGGTATTACCGTGCAGCAGTTGTTGGATGCGGTGCTGGCCAGATACCCAGAGATGAGGGATGATTTGTTGGATGAAAACGGCCGTCTTTACGGCCACGTTCACCTCTTCATAAACGGCCGTGATGCTCCCTATTTAGACGATGGGTTGACCACCGTCCTAAAACCCACCGATAAAGTAGACCTCTTCCCGGCTGTGGGGGGGGGCTAACCCAATGGCTGCCGGCCCCATCACCCAGGTCCGTGAGGTGCGCGGCATCCCGCTCTGGCTGCTGCAAAAATACCTGGTGGAATCCGGCGGAACGGCCATTGCCGAAGGGCAGGTGCAGGCCGATGGCTGGCAGGCTACATTGGAGCAAATCGAGGATTTTCAGATCGGATCTCTGCGCGTGGGCCAGGTGCGCCTGACCATTACCGGAACGGCCGCATCACTCCACCAACTCAACCAAATCCTCGAAGTCAAGCTCCTCCGAGCCGGTGGCTAAAAAAGTGGCGCTTTGGGAATGCAGAGACGCAGCGGTCAACCTCTCCGCGCCCCTGCGTCTCTGCGCGAGTTAATTGTTCTGGTCAATAAAAAAGCCCGGCTTCTCAAAAGAAACCAGGCTTTTTACTTACTTATTCTCTGCGCTCTGCGCGCACTCTGCCGTTACCTAAACAACCTCTAACTCTTGCAGCTTCGATTCCGGCACAACACCGTTCTCCCAGCCGCGAGCCGTATAATACTCTTCTAGCATCAGGTCCAGTTCGCAAACATGCCCTTCTGAACCAGGCATCGTCGAAGGCTCTTCCAGGAAGCGCTTTGGCAAATAGTCGCTGCCCTCACGGAGGCCGGCCAGATTGTTATAATGGCGCTCCAGGTTATAGATACGCTCACCGGTTACCAGCACGTCATCCATCGTAAACGGCACACCGACCATAGCGGAATATTGGTTTGCATACTCCTCAGCCCCTTCAGCAAACGCACTAAACTTGCACAGGTCAAGGCTGTCAGAAAACGCATGAATATCTTGCAGCAGTTTGGTCAACTCACCCTTGCCTTTCCACTCCAGCGGGTCCGTTTGCAGCGGGATGAGGCCCAGTTCACTGGCCGGTGTATAAGCCCGTAAATGGCAAGCCCCACGATTGCTGGTGGCGTAAGCAATACCCATACCCTTCATGCCCCGCGGATCGTAGGCCGGTATGCCCTGCCCCTTGACGCTCATGGCAATTTCGGGATGCTGGTAATGAGCGGCTACAGCATTGATGCCATCGGCCAGAATGTTGCCAATACCTTCGCGATGGGCAACTTTCTTGAGGGCTTCAATCATACCCAGATAATCACCTGATTTCAGGCCGCCGTCGCCATTCACAAAACCCTGCTCTGTTGCTTCGATATAGGTGCCCAAGACGTCGCCGATTTCAATGGCGTCCATACCCAGATCGTTGGCCATCTGGATCATTTTGGCAATTGAGGCGGCGTTGTCGTTGCCACAGTTGGCACCCAAAGCCCAGGCCGGCTCATACTCAAAACTCTCCATATGGGTGCCGGCAAACTCACCTTCAGTAATCAGTACTTCCTTTTTACAGGCGACCGGGCAGGCATGGCAGGTCGGGTCTTTAATCAAAATATTCTCTTTGACATATTCACCACTGATATTTTCAGCTCTATCACCAAAGGAGGTAACACGGGCGTTATAGGCCGGTAAAGCACCCATATTGCTGGTAATGTTCATCAGCACATTGGTGCCATACACAGATAAGCCACCTTTACGCGGACTGGTAATATTCTTTTCATCCATAATCATGGACAACACTTCACGATGGGCAGGTTTCCAGGCATCTGGATTTTGGGGTTTGGGGAATTTCTTCTTAGCCTTAACCACAACCGCCTTGAGGTTCTTGCTGCCACCGACACAGCCGGTGCCACCGCGCCCGCTGGCGCGATCGTCCTCATTGACCCAACAACCGTACCGCACCAGATTCTCCCCGGCGGGGCCAATGGCCATGACGGTCAGGTCTTTCTCGCCATACAACTCTCGGAAGTGGGCAATCGTCTCGTGAATTCCTTTACCCCACAAATGAGCGGCATCTAAAATCTCTATTTCATCGTCATGAATATACACGTAAACCGGTTTTTCAGCTTTGCCTTTGAAAATAAGGCCGTCATAACCAGACCAACGCAAACGGGCCGCCGACCAGCCGCCGTGATGGCTGTCGGTAACGGTTCCGGTCAACGGGGATTTGGTAACAATGGCCATGCGACCACTCATATTAGCGGCCGTTCCGGTCAAAGGACCATTCATAAAACAAAGCAGGTTATCGGGAGAAAGGGGATCTACTTCTGGGCCATTTTCTAACATGTAGCGCACCCCCAGACCGCGTGCGCCAATATACTTAAGTGCCCATTCTTCAGGAATGGGCTTCACGTCTATTTTTTTTGCTGTCAGATCAATATGAGCAATACGATTGGCATATCCTCCGAGATTCATTTTTCGCTCCTTTTCAGTCATCCTGTTCACTTTCACAACACTGCTACTACCCTTACCCCTCGATTGTAATAGATAACGATCACCAACCATACGGACATATGTCACCTTTGTAAATGACATCACTCACCAATACGCGCCGTGTGACCATATCTGGTCTACTATTTTGGCTATTAGTCATATACTGCCTGGCACGGCTCAGTAAACAGTTAAAAATGTTCGCGGTAAATGGGCAAATAGCGGACGCCCAGGGTAAAGAAGAGCAGAGCATACCCCAAAATCCCGAGGGAAATAGCCACCTCAATCAGCGTGGGTGAGTAAGAGACAGCCACACCGGCGACACCGATCACGCCCGGCGACCATTCCGGCGGCACGACCAGGCCAGATAGGGTCACATTCCAGCGGTTGACAATGACGCCCATGACGACCAGCCCCAGCGCCGCCATCAACGCCTGCTCATTGCGCCGCCAGCGCGGGTAGAGCAAAATGGTGGCCGGAATCACACCCGCCAGTACAATCTCCCACCACCAGAAGGTGAGCGTGTAAGGGGTGGTGGCCTGCAAACGGGCCAGCGCGTCGGCCATGCCGGGGCTGGAGCTATAATAGGTGGTAGCCGCCCAGTCCCACAGTTTAATATAGAGATAGCCGAGCAGCACATAGCCGACAAACCGGGCAATCTCTCGCTGCACATCGACGGAAACAAGCCGCTGCTGGCGCAGTTTGCCTATAACCATCGTGGCTAACAGCGTCAGGGCTATCCCCCCGGCAATAGCCGATAAAATAAACATGATGGGCATTGAGGGCTTAAACCAGATGGCCCGCCCCGTCAACACGCCATAGGTCGCCCCCAACGAGGATTGGTGCAGCAGCGAGAGCAGCATCCCCACCAGGGCAAAGAAGGGGGTAGCTTTGTGCAACTGGTGGGTAAAGCGGCGCAGCCGGTTCCAGCCGTCAAACCAGCGCGTTTCGGCAATAATGGGCACAAATTCCAGCATCAGGACGGTGGAGTAGAGAATAACACACCAGGTAATTTCCCACAGGACGGAGTGGACGTTCCAATAGACCAGCGGATGCCAAAAGCGGTCCGGCCGGCCGATATCCATGGCCAGGGCAAACATGGCCGAGGTATAACCCAAAAAGCCGACAAACACGGCCGGCCGGGCCAATGGCTCTAAACGTTTTATGCGAAAAAGGTAAACGGCCGCTGAAAACGTAAAGGCCCCCGCCCCCAGGGCAATGGCCGACAGGTCGTGGGTAATCCAGAGGCCCCAGGGAACCTGATCGCTTAGATTGGTCAGGTATAGACCCCGCAGAAAGATTTGCACAGCCGCTATCAGCCCGCCCAGCACCATAACGCTCAACAGCGCCAGCCAGCCCAGCAGCGCTTTATTCATGCGCCGCTTATTGGTTGTTACCTGTTCACTCATTGTTCCTCCTGTCGGCCCGCACGTAATGGACGTTTGGCTCGGTGCCAAAATCTTCACGCAGCCGGAAGGTGGGATGGGTCCGCATATAGTCAGAGACAGGACTGTCCGGATCGTTGGCGTCACCAAAAACACGCGCCCCAACGGGACAGACGTTGACGCAGGCCGGCGTGGCTGCCCGGTCTACCCCTGGCATCAATCCCTGATCCAGGCCACGATCAATGCGGTGGACACAAAAGGTGCATTTCTCTACCACGCCCCGGGCGCGGCGCGCCACTTCGGCCGATCCCCAGGTGGGCTGGTAATCATTATCGGCCGTTGGCTCACGCCAGTTAAAACGGCGGGCGTCGTAGGGACAGGCCACCTGGCAGTAGCGGCAGCCAATGCACAGGTCGTAATCCATGGCCACAATGCCGTCGGGCCGCACCCAGGTGGCCCCTACCGGGCAAACACGCACGCAGGGGGCATCCTGGCAGTGGAGGCAGGGCCGGGTCATGTAAAATTCCTGCCCGGTGTTGGTTCGTTCAGGGAAGCCAACATTCCAGCGCATGGTATCATCGGCCACGTCGTTGACCGCCTGGCAGCCCCAAACGCAGTAGTTGCAGCCGATACATTTTTCCAGGTCGATAACCATGTGCCAATCGTGGTGGGATGTGCCTTCATGGGGATGAAGCCGTTCGCCAATGCCCTCAATGGCATCGGCCGACAGCGGACCGGACACCACCACCTGGGTAAAGGCCACGGCCGCTCCCGTGGCCCCGGCAACCTTCAAAAAGTCCCGCCGGCTGAGCAAAGGTTTGTTCTGCTTCCCGGTCGGCTTTGTTTCTTGCGTTTGTTCGCTCATAGTTACCCTTTGAAATTAACGCAGAGAAGCATAAAAACAGAGACAAAACTCTCTGCTTCTCTGTTCCTCTGCGTCAAATTTTATTCTTCATCTTCCTGGCGGCGGCGCACGTTGTGGGCAACCAGCCAGGCAGTTGTGCCGCCCAGCACCAGGCCGATAATGCCGCCCTGAAAGAGAATGGTCATGGTGCGGCTGGCGAGAGCCGCTTCAAGGGCCTGCACCTGCTGTTCTAAAACAGTCCCATTCTCGGCGACCAGACGGGCCGGCGGCCGGCGGTCGGCCAGGCTGAGCGTGGGCGTTATGCCTTCGGTGACCACAGCCGTGGCCCCCCGCTCCCAACCAGGTAAGGAGAAACCAGAATGGAGGGCATCGGTATGGCAGGCCACACAGGTAGCGGGCGTGATGGTAAATTGGTGGCCGGTAGGAACCAGGCCGTCAATCGGCATTTCGTCCGGCGGGATGACCAGCATGTGGCAGTCTACACAGCCAATTCCCTCCTGAATGTGCATATCTTCCAGATAATCGCCCATGTCGTCCTGATGGCAGTTAATACACATTTCGTCGGCAACAGGAAAAATGGGCAACTGACTGTGAGGATCATGGCAGGAAACACAGCCGATACTGTTGGCTCCGTGGCCACTTAGCCGCCACTCGCTGTGGGTTGGAGTATGGCAGGCACCGCAATATTCAGTGTCGCTGCGCAAAGGGACCGGCTCCGGCGGATGGTTGGGATTAACCTGGCCATGACAGGCTTCACAGGTGATGCCTTCGGCAGTAAATGTGCCACTGGTGGCGTTGTAGTCGGTGGTGTGGCAGGTCAAACATTCACCCGGTGTGCCCTGCCCCTGCCACCATTCCTGAAAAATGGGGTCATCAAAGGCGTGGGCATGAGGACTATCTTCCCAATGGCGGGCCACATTCAAATGGCAGGAGGCGCAATCACTGGGAGCCACATCTGCGGGCACGTCCCGGTCCTGAGCCTGGGCCATATTAACAGTAAAAGCCAGGACAAGTAAAAAAATAACCAATCCGGCCAGCAGAGGAAATGTGTGAAAATTGGTTGAATGCGCACTTTTTCTGGCCATATCATTTTATCCTGTTTATGGTGCGGGTGTGTGGCGTAGTGCGTAGGGCGTGGTGCGTAGAGCTTTTTCGCACCACGCCCTACGCACTACATATTAAATCACGGCCGTTTCTTCCCCCACCTTCTGCGAGCAGGCAGCCTCAAACTCGGCCAGGACGGGGTTACGGGCATCGTTGACAAAATTCCAAAAAGCAGTTTGGGCCACCGTTGCCGGGTGGCGATGGGAACGACCGATATAAATATCCTGCTGCATCTGCAAGCCATTCACCTTGACGGGCACGACCCGGCCGGACACTAGGTAATCCACCACCGATTGGGTAACAAAGGCGACGCCAATCCCTTCCTGCACCGCCAGAGCGATCGCTTCCGAATTGCCCAGCGTCAATTGCCGCGTCAGGTGGTCAAAAGAGAGGCCGGCCTGCTGCAAGCCATTTTTGACAATGGACCGCGTGCCTGACCCTTCCTCTCGCATAATAAAGCCCCCTTCCAACAAATCATGGGGGTCAATCTGGCCGCGCTCGGCCCAGGGGTGGTTGGGGGGCACAATAAGAACCACCGGATCAGAGATCAGGTGACGAAATTCGGCGTCACTGCAAAATTCGCTGGCGCTGGCCAGGGCCAGATGTACATCCCCGTCGCACAACATTTGCAATGATTGGACGCGAGGCGTGACATGGCAGGTAGCTTCTACCTGGGGGTAGCGCTTGAGAAAATCGGCCAGCAAAAAGGGCAAGATATATTTGCCGCTGGTAGTACTGCAACCCACTACCAGGTGACCATACACCTCCCCTTTCAACGAGCGCATCGTCTCTTCAATACGAATAGAGGCTCCAATTAGCTCTTGGGCCATGGGCACCAGTGATTGGCCGGCGTCGGTCAATGATACGCGACGGCCGTCACGCAAAAAGAGAGGGGTGTCGAAGAAATTTTCCAGCTCACGGATGTGCTGGCTGACGCTGGGCTGGCTCATATGTAACTGGCGGGCCGCGGCCGTAAAGTTAAGCGTGGTGGCTGCGGTTAGAAAAACGTTGAGTTGGTGTGCGTCTAGCATGACAATCTCCAAGTAAAACGTAAGGCCTAAAACGTAATCGGAATGTCCATTACACATGACGTTTTACGGCCCACTTGCCCTTCAAGGTTGCTGAAGAGTCTTTCATTTGTGAAGTATTACACAAACACTATTGGCTATACAAGTGATAAATGTCACTCTTGCATAGGTTTTGCTTATCCTTGCAATAAGCAAAAGCGATAGGTAAAAGCTATGCAGGCCATTGATAATGGGGGGCAATTACTTATAATACAGGCAGATAGTTACAAATTTCACAAACGATGTTTGGGCGGAAAACGGATGACCGAGGACCGAAAATAGACCTCCGTCCTCACTCTTTTGTCCTCGGTCTTTTTTAATGGAGGGAAAGATATGCCCCCTTACAAGTTAATGGCCTTCAGCCTGGCAGCTTTTGTGCTTTTCTTTTTGGCGGCCTGTGGTCAAACGGCCGTTTCGGACGCCGTTGAACCAATGATGCCCCCCGCTCCCCCACCGACGGTGGAATTAACGCCTACGGCCATGCTGACGGAAACGGCCGTGGCCCAACCCGTCGACGAATGCGCCGCCTGCCATCTGGACAGGGAACGCATTATCGCCAACCTGGCCCCTGAAGAGGAGGTCATTAAAGAATCCGAAGGGGTGGGTTGAGGGGGCGATGTGGCTCCGTTGGAGCCATGGGAAAAAGTACTCATCAGCGCAGCCTTTTTGGAGACGGTCCACGGCCATATCGCCTGTACCGACTGCCATCAAGGGGAGCAATCGCCGGACAAAGAGACGGCCCATACCGGCCTGATTGACCGTCCCAGCCAGGACCCGGAAGCGACTTGCGGTGACTGCCATACCAACATTGCCTCGGTGCATCAGGGATTCTTCCCATGGGAACAATCCCTGGTTTTTTCGGTAAAATTCTTCAAGTCCGGTGCTGTCTTCGGCAGCAAAATTCCAGATTTTTTTTTCCATAATGTTGAATAACAGCAATCCATCG
>JAWOIM010000604.1:0-9037 GCA_046484685.1 Chloroflexota bacterium
GTAACAGATACGGCCCAACGTCATTCTTCATCATAGAGATGCGGCATGTCTACTAACCCTACCAACGAAACATTGGTAGCCCGTGCCTGTCAGGGAGACACGGCGGCCTTTGGGGATTTGTATGAGCGCTTGCTAGATGATATTTATCGTTATGTCTACTATCGAGTGAGCAATCAGCAAGACGCCGAAGATTTGACCGAAACGGTTTTCTTAAAAGCGTGGCAAGGTCTGTCCAATTATAAACCGGAAGGCGCTCCCTTTGTGGCCTGGCTCTACCGGATTGCCCACAACACCGTTGTGGATCATTACCGCACGTACAAAGCAGCAGAGCCATTGGCCGACCATCCCTATCTGCCTGATGAGCGAGAATCGGTGGAGGCCCAGGTTTTTTCTCAGGCTGAAATTGAACAGTTAAAAATAGTATTACAAGAAATGACACCTATCCATCAAGAGGTGTTGATCTTGCGCTTTATCAACGGGCTGTCGCCGGCTGAAACAGCGGCCGCCCTCGATAAAAGCAATGGTGCAATTCGGGTGTTGCAGCACCGCGCCTTGAAAGAATTGCAGGCCCTTATGACTGTAGATGACATTATAGATGAGTAACCCAATGCAAAATTTTACCGACCTTTTAGATGACTGTATTGAAGCAGTAGTGGCTGGCCGTTTAACCATTGCCGATTGTGTTGCTCGCTACCCGGCACACCAGGCAGAACTGGCCGAACTACTGCCCTTGCTGACATCACTGCAAGCGGCGCGGCAGGTAACGCCTGCCCCAGCTTTCCGCCAGTCAGCCCGGCAGCGGCTGCTGGAACGGTTGGAACCGGTCCCGGCCCCGCTGCCTACACCCCCTTCCTTTGTAGAGCGCTTACAACAATGGTGGCAGCAAACAACGGCCGTTTCTCCCCAACCCTCTTTCGCCTGGAGTCTGGCTCTCGTTTTTATACTTTTCTTTTTCTTAGGCGGGGGAACCCTGTATGCCGCTACCCAATCCTTACCCGGCGATATGTTGTATCCCCTCAATCAGTCGGTCGAAGATTGGCGGGTTGAACTGGCCCGCGATGACCAGACCCGCTTCGAGTTACAGTTGGCCTTCGCCGACAAACGTTTGGCTGAAGCGACCCGGCTGGCCCGGCGCGGCCACCTGACCCGTATGGAAGAGGCCTTGACTGCCTACCAGCATTTGATGCAAACTGTTACCCAGGCAGTGGAAACGGCTCCTCCCGCCCAACAAGCCGAATTGGCCGGCCGCATCGCAGCGGCCACAACCGGCCACGATGCAGCTTTTACCCGTCTCTTTGTGGCCGCCAGTCAGGAGCCGGGCAGTGAGGCTCCCCCACCGGCTGATGAAGCGTTGATGGTAGCAACGATTCTCTGCCAGCCCGAAACAAACTCCTCTATGACGCATCCGGTGGCTAACCAGTTGGCTGCTCAATATGAGGTGGATTATGAAACTATTATCGGCTGGTTCTGCCAGGATTTTGGTTTTGGCGAAATTGGGCTGGCTTACAATTTGAGCCAACAGACCGAAACGGCCGTGGCCGACCTGTTTGCCCTGCGTACTGCCGGTTATGGGTGGGGCCAGATTATGCAGCAGTACCAGCAGCTTTTGCCCCATTTCCCCGACGAAGGCCAACCTGAACCCATGCCGACGCCCACTCCTCCCATCAATGTTGGACCGCCTAACACCCCTGGCCCGTGGCCAACCCCGCCTGTCCAGGTACCACCTATCACGCCGGCCACACCTGGGCCTCCTCCCGGTGTTGGACCACCTGATGGTGTAACACCAGGGCCTCCTCCCGGTGTTGGACCACCTGATGGTGTGACACCAGGGCCTCCTCCTGGTGTTGGACCACCTGATGGTGTAACACCCAATCCCCCTGGCGGGCCACCCAATCCCCCTGGCGAGCCACCTGATCCACCCGGTGATCCACCCAATCCGCCTGGTGGGCCACCCAATCCGCCTGGTGGGCCACCCAATCCGCCCGGCGGGCCTCCCAATCCGCCCGGTGGGCCACCCGATCCGCCTGGCGGGCCACCCGATCCGCCTGGCGGGCCACCCGATCCGCCTGGTGGGCCACCCGATCCGCCTGGCGGGCCTTCCGATCCACCTGGTGGTGGACCACCTGGTGGTGGGCCTCCTGGTGGTGGGCGTCCCTAAACCCTTAGCAGCGCCTCAATAGAGGTGCTTATCCTATTATGATGTGGCTATTCGGTCCGGTAACCAACCGGACCGTTTTTTTGCCTGCTGTCTGTACCGGCTGGTACCGATGGCCTATGCTCGATTTGTAACAAAGTTAACGCCGTTACGTGTTTACAGGCAGAAGAAGATAGGTAGACTGTGAGGCTAATGGGGCAAGCTGTAAGGCTTTTTGTGCTTCATAATACGGTCTGCCCTCATTAAAAAGGGTAATTACTAAGCCAGAAACCGGGTTTTTCTCTGGTGTACCAATGATGAGTATGTGCTAAAAACCCGGTTTCTCTGGTGAGCGTTAGTAGTTACAAAAAAGGAGTTAAATGATGCATATTTTACTTTTGATTGCTATGGTTTTGTCACTGGCTACTGGTGGTGTGGTCTATGCCGCCGACAGTGCAGCCCCCGGCGATCCCCTCTATGCCATTGATCGCGGCGTTGAGGATTTACGCCTGAGCCTGACGCAAGACCCGGAAAAGCGAGTGGCCCTCAAGCTGGTCTTCGCCGAAGAGCGGCTGCATGAGGCGCAACAGCTTATTGAAGCAGAGCGAGATACCTACACCATTGCCCTGGACAGCTATCGGGAAACGATGACGGCCGTTACTGAGGCTATTGCTTCAGCCGACGCCACCACGCAAACCCAATTGGCCGCCCAGGTTGAAACGGCCGTTGTCGTCCACGAAACAATTGTGACCAACTGGGCCAATCAGAATGCCGACGCCGGGCTGGACAAAGCCAACACCGCCCTACAATCTGTGCGTAATGCCTCATTCTCCCAAACAATAACACCAACATTACCCCTTACACCTACGCTACCGATAACACCAACGTTACCCATTGAATGTACCGGGGCCAACCCCCATCCGACCGGCAGTTCACTGGCTCAACAATATGAAGCCGGGTACGAAGAAATCATGGGCTGGTTCTGTCTGGGCTTTGGCTTTGGTGAAATTGGCCAGGCCTACAGCCTGAGCGAAGCGACCGGTATTGACGTGGCCGACATCTTTGCCATGCGGGATGAAGGCCTGGGCTGGGGCGAGATTCGCCAGGAACTGTTAGGCCATTCCGGACCTATTACGCCCACATTGCCCATCACCCCAACGCTGCCTCTTGACGATTGCACAGGCGCCAATCCCCACCCGGTAGGCAGTAAGCTGGCCCACTATTATGAGGTTGACTATGAAGAGATCATGGACTGGTTCTGCCTGGGCTTTGGGTTTGGCGAAATTGATCAAGCTTACAGTCTGAGCGAAGCAACCGGTATTGACGTGGCCGACATCTTTGCCATGAAGGATGGAGGCATGGGCTGGGGCGAAATTCGTCAGGAACTACAAGGTCACCCCGGTCGTGGTCCTAAAAGCGGCATGGGACCCAACAACGGTGTTGGTGGCCCGCCCGATGGAGCAGGTCCGCCCGATTGGGCTGGTCCCCCGGCAGGAGCCGGCCCGCCTAGTGGTGCCGGACCCGGTAATAAGCCGGGACGGGGTGGCCCTTAGACCCGGTAATCCCTATTCACTATTCAGCAAGTAGTTTGTCATCTCTGGGTGTAGAGAGCCACCTGTGAGCAAAAAATTGGCCCGCTTCGGCAAAATATAAGAGCGGGCCGATTTTTATTTGTCTACTGAAAGTAAACCGGTAGAATGAGACTTGGTAATTATCAAAGAAGCCAACACGCGCCGGGCGCACCACGAAGGAGTCTATGGGTATGTGGCAAATTCCCAAATCTATTGAACTGTATGCCGAAGCGGTAGAACTGCTGCCCGGCGGCGTTGACTCACCGGTGCGAGCCTTTAAGTCGGTGGGAGGGCAGCCCATTTTTATTGACCGGGGTGAAGGAGCTTACCTGGTTGACGTGGACGGCAACCGCTACATTGATTATGTACTATCATGGGGACCCTTAATTTTGGGCCATGCTCACCCTGATGTGGTGGCGGCGCTGCAAACGGCCGTTGCCCGCGGTACCAGCTACGGCGCCCCCAGCCCGCTCGAATCAGAACTGGCCAAACTGGTGCAGCAGTTGATGCCCACCATTGAGATGGTCCGCTTTGTCAATTCTGGCACCGAGGCCACCATGAGCGCTTTGCGCCTGGCTCGTGCTTTTACCGGTCGCAGCAAACTCATCAAATTCCAGGGCAACTACCACGGCCATGCCGACATGCTCCTGGTTCAGGCCGGCTCAGGGGTGGTTACGCTGGGGCTGCCCGACTCACCCGGTGTACCGGCCGCCACCACGGCCGACACGCTGGTGGCCACCTTCAACGATTTAGACTCGGTACAGCAGTTATTTGAGCAGTTCCCCAATGAAATAGCGGCCGTTATTGTCGAACCGGTCAGCGGCAACATGGGGTTGGTCCCTCCTGTTGATGGCTTTTTGTCCGGCCTGCGCCAGTTGACCGACCAGGCCCAGGCGCTGCTCATCTTCGACGAAGTAATGACCGGTTTTCGCGTCCATCCCGGCGGGGCGCAAACGCTGTATGGCGTTAAACCCGACCTTACAGCCCTGGGCAAGGTAATTGGCGGCGGTCTGCCGGTGGGCGCTTACGGCGGCCGGCGAGAGATCATGGAAATGGTAGCCCCGGTTGGTCCTATGTACCAGGCGGGCACACTGTCGGGCAATCCGCTGGCCATGACGGCCGGGATCCAGACGCTCAAGGGAATTATGAATGAGGCAGTGTGGCCCCAGTTTGAGGCGCGGGGCAATCAGTTAGTGAGCGGGTTGGCTGAAGCAGCTAAGGCGGCGGGCATTGCCATCGTCCACAACCGGGTGGGCACGATGTTTGGCTTCTTTTTTACCGACCAGCCGGTCACTGATTATAATTCAGCGAAAACGGCCGATACCGGCCGCTTTGCCCGCTTCTTCCAGGCGATGCTGCGCCAGGGCGTCTATCTGGCCCCTTCCCAGTTTGAAGCCGGCTTTTTGTCCACTGCCCACGGCGAAACAGAAATTGCCGCTACCATTGCGGCGGCAGAGCAAGCTTTCGCCAGCCTGAATAAATAGATGGCTGACGGAGGACGGCAGCACTCCTCCGTCAGCCGCCTTGGTCTTCCGTCTTTTTGAACCAATTCTCGAATAGCCTATAATCCCCCTATGACAAAACTATTTGAACGTGAAGACGGCCGTTTACCTCACCAACTGCGCCCCGTTACTTTTGAACTTCACTATACCCGCTGGGCTGAAGGCTCGGTCCTGGTCAAATTTGGCCAGACCCACGTCCTGTGCAACGCTACGCTGGACGACAAGCTGCCCAACTGGCTGCGCTACGGTGACGCCAGCCACGGCTGGGTCACGGCCGAATACGCCCTCCTGCCCCGCAGCACGCACAGTCGAGTGGGGCGTGAAACGCGCTGGCCCAAAGGGCGCACCCAGGAAATCTCACGCCTTATCGGCCGCAGCCTGCGTATGGCCGTGGACCTCGAAGCGTTGGGGCAGCGGCAAATCATTGTCGATTGTGACGTGTTGCAGGCCGATGGCGGCACGCGCACGGCAGCCATTACCGGTGGCTGGGTGGCCCTGCAACTGGCTCTCAACCCTTTGATCGCCGCCGGGGATGTGCCCCCCGGCGTCATACGTCACCAGGTCGCAGCAATCAGCGTGGGCATTGTGGACAACCGGCTTTTGCTCGACCTGCCTTATAGCGAGGATGTGGCTGCTGCCGTTGACCTCAACGTGGTCATGACGGCCGGCGGCCAACTCATCGAAATTCAGGGCACGGCCGAAAAAGCCCCCTTTACCATCGACCAGCACCACGCCCTGCTGCAACTGGCCGGCCAGGGGATTGAGGCACTTGTGGAGTTGCAGCAGGCAGCGCTGGAAACAGGTTAAGAATAGCGAACGTTAACCCATCCCTGTTAAGGCGTGACTTTTATACCTGACTCACATACAATAAACCCTTATGAAACCAGACTTTAAACAAGAGGCAACCGCCTTATACGATGAAATGGTAGAGCGGCGGCGTGACTTTCACCGCCACCCCGAATTAGGCTTTCAGGAAACGCGCACGGCCAGCATTGTGGCCCATACGCTGGACACACTGGGGCTGGAAGTACAGCGTGGCCTGGCCCAAACGGGCGTGGTCGGTATGCTGGAAGGAGCGAAACCCGGCCCCACCATCCTGCTCCGCTTTGACATGGATGCCCTGCCCATCCAGGAAGAGAACAATGTCCCCTATGCCTCGCGCAATCCGGGCGTGATGCACGCTTGCGGCCATGACGGCCACACGGCGATGGGGCTGGCTCTGGCCAAAATTATGAGCCAATACCAGGCGGAGATGGCCGGCCGCATCAAATTCCTTTTCCAGCCGGCCGAAGAAGGGTTGGGCGGGGCTTTTGCCATGATGGCCGCCGGCGTGCTGGAAAATCCCAAACCAGACGTGGCTTTTGCCATGCACCTGTGGAATGCTTCCCCTTACGGCAAGGTGCGTGTAGTAGAGGGACCGTGCATGGCCGCCTCCAGCGTCTTTAGCATCACGGTGCAGGGGCACGGCGGCCATGGGGCAGCCCCCCACCAGGCGGTAGACCCTATTCTGGCCGCAGCCCATATTGTAGTAGCCCTGCAAAGTATTGTTAGCCGCAACATCAACCCGCAAGACAGCGTGGTTGTTTCTGTGGGCCAGATTAGCGCGGGCACAACCTTTAACGTCATCCCCGATCGGGCACTGCTAAAAGGGACGGTCCGCAGCTACAACGAGAAACTGCACCGCCAGATTTACCGGCGCATCTTGGAAATGGCCACTAATATGGCCACCGCCTTTAGCTGCGAGGCCCGCATGGAAACAATTGCCATTGTGTCGGCCGTGGTCAATGCTGAAGAACCAACCGAAGTAGTCAAAACGGCCGCTGCCAAAGTGATGGGCGAAGAAAATATCGTCGAACACCGCACCATGGCCTCCGAAGATATGGGCTACATTTTGGAAGAAATTCCCGGCTGTTACTTTTTTGTCGGCTCCTCCAACGAAGAAAAAGGGTTGGTCAGTCCCCACCATCACGCCAGATTTGATTTTGACGAGCGGGCTATGATCGACGGCGTGGCCATTATGGCCGAAGCGGCCGCTCACTATCTACTCAAGTAGCAAAGTGGTGGGGGGCAAAGTGGCGAGGTTATTCTGCCACTCCGCCACTTCGCCACTCTGCAACCATACTATGACCGACACAACATTCTCTACCCTCAACATCGTTTGCCTGGCCGGGGGTGTAGGCGGGGCGAAATTGGCCGACGGGCTGGCCCAGCTTGTGGCTCCTGAGCGCTTGACGATTATTGTCAATACGGGGGATGATTTTATCCATTGGGGGTTGACGATTTGCCCCGACCTGGACACGGTGCTGTATACGCTGGGGGGCGCGGCCAATGTGGAAACGGGTTGGGGCCGGGCCGGGGAAAGCTGGCGCGTCCTGGAGGAGGCAGCACGATTAGGCGGGCCGGATTGGTTCCGGCTGGGTGATCTGGACCTGGCGCTGCATTTGACGCGCAGCCACCTGCTGCGTGAGGGACACTCCTTAACGGCCGTTACCCACCACCTTTGCCAAAAATTCAACATCCAGGCCGAACTGCTGCCCATGAGCGATCAGCCCGCGCCCACAATGATCGAAACGGCCGACGGGCTGCTGCCTTTCCAAACCTGGTTTGTCAAAGAAAAATGGCAGCCGGTCGTGAAAAAAGTCCACCTGCCCGCCGATGTGCGGGCCACCCCCCGCGTCATGCAAAAGCTGGAAACGGCCGATCTCATCCTGATAGCCCCCTCCAACCCTTTTGTCAGCATCGACCCCATTCTCAACGTTTACCCTATCCGCGAAATGGTCGCCGATTTACCCCAGGCGGTCATTGCCGTCTCCCCCATTGTGGGCGGTCAGGCCGTGAAGGGACCGGCGGCCAAACTGATGCACGAGCGCGGCCTGCCGGTCACGGCCCAGGCGGTCGCCGACTATTACGATGACCTGCTCGACGGCTTTGTCTACGACAAGCAAGACCCACCCCACAGCATTGCTTCCGATGGCTTGGCCACCCTGCGCCTGGATACAATGATGCACAACGCAGCCGACCGGCAGCGAGTGGCGGAAGAGGTACTGAGCTTTGCCGAGACGGTAATTCGTGATCAATAATGTCGCCGAGTTACCCCTTTGCGAACGGTAATCGGTAAACGGGTTACGGGTCACCGATTACTCTCCAAACTATGACCACCGCCATCATCCCTGTTAAACCGCTGCTTGAGAGTAAAACGCGGCTGGCCCATTTGCTGTCGCCGGCCGAGCGGGCGGCCTTGATGGGCAGCTTTTTGGCGCGGACGCTATGGGTGTTGCAGCAAACGGCCGTTTCTCAAATCCTCGTCGTCAGTCGGGATGAAGGGGTGTTGCAGCAGGCACGCGCAGCCGGGGTCGAAACGCTGCGCGAAAAACGGCCGTTTGCTCTCAATGCCGCCGTGACCCAGGCTCGCGACACAACTGTCCGGCAGGGGGCCGGGTCGGTCTTGATTTTGCCCGCCGATCTGCCCTTTGTACAGGCGGCCGATATTGAGCGGCTGCTGCTAGTTCATTCTGACAACGGCCGTTTGCCCATCCCACTCATGGCCATCTGTGGCGACGAGCAGCAGCAGGGAACCAACGCCCTGCTCCTTTCCCCGCCCCTCCCCTTTACCTTCCACTACGGCCCCCACAGTTTTGTGCGCCATTGTGAAGAAGCGGAGCGAAACGGCCGTCTGGTGCGTGTGGTCAACAGCCGCTCCCTCCAATTCGACCTCGACACCGAAGGATAGCGGGCGGCGTTTTCATCTTCCTCCAGCAGCCGGAGCAGTTCATGGATGGCAAATTTTATCTTTTCTGAGGGTGACAGAGGCTGTTCTTCCAGCCACCGGC
>JAWOIM010000109.1:0-5508 GCA_046484685.1 Chloroflexota bacterium
TCGGCCGCTTCACCGACGACGGTCATATCGGCACGGCCGTTTAGCAGCAGCTTTAAGCCAGACCGCAAAACAGCATGGTCATCGGCCAGTACAACCCGGATGGGGTCACTCACAGTGGCACCTCCACAAAGACCGACGTCCCGTGTCCCGGCTCCGATTCAATTATTACCTTGCCTTGCAGTAGTTCGGCCCGCTCGCGCATACCGTATATGCCCAGATGGTCGCCATTGCCGGCCTGCCGGGGGTCAAAACCGAGACCGTCATCCTCGATAATGGCCCGCACCCGGTCGCCGCGCCGCTCCAGCAGAACACTGGCGGTTTGGGTCTGGGCATGGCGGGCGATGTTGGTCAAACTCTCCTGCACAATACGATAGAGGGCGGTCTCTACAGCGGGGGTCAGCCGCTCTTCTTCCAGTCCCACCATCATTAAATCAACCTGTACTGGATGGTGGCTTTGATAATCCTGCACATAGCGCTGCAGGGCGGCAGCCAACCCCAAATCATCCAGAACGCTGGGGCGTAGTTCGCGGGCCAGATTGCGCACATTATCCAGCGTTTGCCCCACGAGATGGCGTAAATCATCCACCTGCTGCTGCAGTGCCGGTTCCACACAAACCTGGTCTAACGTTTTCAGTCTGACCAGTAAAGTGGTGAGCGCCTGGCCTGTTTCGTCGTGGAGTTCACGGGCGATGCGCCGCCGCTCCTCTTCCTGGGCACTGATCACTTTTTCCAACAGTTGCAGCCGCAGTTGTTCTCGCTCGGCCCGCTCTTTTTCAGCCTGGGCCAGGCCGGCGGTCATGGTGTTGAAGGCCACGGCCAGATCCCCTATTTCATCATCGGCCCAGGGAGGAGAGCGCCGGCTGAAATCCCCCTGGCCCACGGCCTGCGCCGCTTCTTTGAGGTCGAGAATAGGGCGGGTCACAATCCAGGTGAGCAAAATGGCGGCAGCGATACCAACCGAAGAGACGATGAGAATGGTCAGAACCATTTGCCAGGTCAAGAGGGTAACGGTGGCCTGGACCCCTTGCTCGGTCAGACCAATGCGGGCCGTGCCGGCCTGACCGTCGAAAATGGGAACGGCTGTATCCCACACCCGCCCCTCATTGGTTGCCAGCACCACGGTATGGTGGTGGTCGGTGGCGGCCACACTGTTGGCTGCCAGCAGCCCCGATGGGAATCCTCCGGCAAAGGTATGGACCAGAATCTCCCCCTGCCGGTCTACAACAAAGGCGTAACTGACATGGGGATTATTGACCTGCATTTCGATTAACAGTTGGTGCAAATTGTAGAGGTCGTTGATGAGAATCAGGTCGGTAGCCCGTGCCGCCATATCACGCCCCAGGGCCACGCTCTGCTCCTGAAGCTGGTCGAGCAAAGCTTGCTCCGACGCCTGGCGCACCTGAAACATGGTCCCCAGACCCAGCAGCAGCACCACCCCCAAAATAATACCCACGATTTTGGTACGCACGCTGACGGCCCCGGCCAGCCGCCAAAAGCGGTCGAAGAGTTTGTCGCTGAGGGTGTGGTTTGCGGTGGGCATAGTCTTCTCTAATGTCACGTGATGCGTGAGGCGTGAAAAATCCTCATGTTTCACGTTTCACGATGGTCACTTTTCCCTCACCATCATCTCCACTTCCCGCACCGTATCGTAGCGGTCGTCGCTGATGAGGACAAACTGGTCGATACCGGCGGCGGCCAGGGCGGACTGGCCCTGCGGATTGTTGGCCATCTCCATCAGGACGCGCTGCATGTCGGCCCTTAGCTGGGGACGGACGTGGGGTCCGACCACCACCGGCGGAATGCCAAAGGGGGGTGACCGGTGGATGATGCGGACGCGGTTTGCCAGATCGGGATCGCGCAGCCGGGCAAATTCGTAGATGAGACTGTCAACGGCCGCTCCGTCGGCCACGCCATCGGCCACGGCATAAATGGCATTATCGTGGCTGTAGGTGAAGAAGGTGCGGGCAAAAAAGGTGTCGGGTGTGTGGCCCAACTGCTGCACCAGGTAGGTGGGGTAGTTACGGCCGGAATGGGAAATGGGATCGGTAAAGGCAAACACCTTCCCTTGCAAATCGCTCATGGTACGGGCCGGGCTGCCGGCAGCCACCAGCAGCAGGGAGTGGTAGATGGTGTCGCCGTTGACCTGGGGGGCAGCCAAAAGCTGCATGTCGAAATCGCGCACGCCGGTTACGTAGGCGCTGGTACAGACAAAAGCCAGGTCGATCTCCCCCTGGGCGATCAAGTCGTTGACTTCCATGTAGGTGCGCCGCTGCACCAGGTCAACCGGCCGCTGCAGCTCTTGCTCCAGGTAGTCGAGCAAGGGAGCATAGCTGTCGATAGTCCCTTTGGGGGAGATGATGGCGGCCACGGCCACGCGCAGCGGCGTCACTTCGGTAACGGCCGGCTGTGATAGCGGCTCCAGGTGAGAGAGGTCAATAACGGCCGTTGCCGGCTCGGCCGGAGCGCAGCTCGCCAGCAGTAATAACGAGAGTAAAAACGGTATGTAACGCATCTCGTATTGCGTATTTCGTATTGCGTAGCAGAGACTCACGTTACGCACTACGCAATACGCACTACGTTTCAAGGAAATCGTTGACCCAGGTATAGGCAGCGACGGCGTTGGGCAGCCCCAGGGTAGTCACGGCCAGGGTGACGACATGCTTGATTTCTTCCGGGGTACAGCCCACGCTCAGGGCGCGGCGCGTGTGGGCGTGAACGGCCCCTTCGTGGCGATGGCCGATGGCCAGAGCTAATTTGACCAGCAGCCGGGTCTTTTCATCTAATGGGCCGGCGTTGTGGCCGGCCTCGGCCAACTGGTTGTAGGCTGCGCCAACGTCAGGGAATTCGTCTAAAAAACGTAAATGGGCTTTGGGTTTGTCGGTCATGTATGGGTCTCCTTATTTAGCTGATTTTGCCATGAGGTCTTCGACTTCAAATAGCAAATCGTCGGGGGTGTAATAGGACGGGCCGGCGCAGGCAGTACAGAATGGCTGCCCCTCTTGTATGATTTCCCGCTCGTTGATGATCTCTTCGCCGCAGGCCGTGCAGTCGACGCGCACGCCGTTGCGGCTGACGATCTGTTTGACCGGCGTGGTCAGGCGTACCGGCTGAATGGTGAGCAGTTTTGCGTCGGGCATGCGCTGGTAGCCGGTCAGTTGGGCATAGTAGCGTTTCTTTTCTTCAGGGGCATAACAGCGGGCTTTGTCGCGAATGTCTAATTGGGGGAAGACACGGACGGCCGTTTCTGTTTTCACATCCACAAACGTGGCCGCAATCTTGCCGTAATCTTCCAGCCGCAGCGTGCGGTGGCCCATGGTGCAGCCGGTGGCCACGTCCACGCCGTCGGCAAAACAGCCGTCTGTTTCCACAAAGATGAGCAGCCGCTTGTCGCGTCGGGGCACGTCTAGCCCCAAGGCCTGTGCCCCGGCCAGGCCCACACGAACGCCCAACACCTGGCGCGGGCATAAATGGCGATGGCGGGCTGAGGATTTTGCTAAAATTGCCTGTAGGTTGTCCATGATGCACTCCAAGTTACCTTATCTATTTTGCCATCATTTTAGCGTGAAACGTGAAGCATGATAAGTGACAAATGACGTCAATTGTCATGTTTTTGCTATGTTGGCTATCTTTGTGGGGAAAGGTGTGTATTGTAGGGGCACACCCTTGTGGTTGCCCTCTTGTGGATAGCCCAATGTGGGCAGGCACAAGGCCAGCCCCTACATCACGCTATCACCGCGTAAATAATTTTTAACCACGGATGAAACGGATAACACGGATTTGTACGGATTTTTATCCGTAATGATCCGTGCAATCCGTCAAATCTGTGGTTAAACAAAATTTGAAACGAGATAGCGAATCCCATCACGTTTCACGCTTCACGTTTCACGATTACGCTTTGACTACCTTCACCTTCGTATCATAAAAGACCGCACTCCCCCCCGCCAGGTCTTGCAGGGTGACGTTGCCCAGGTGGGGGTCAACGCGCATGGCGGCGTTGGCGTGGATGCCGGTGGCCCGGCGCGGGTCGGCCTTGATGGTTCTGTTGTTAATGGCGATGTCGCGGGCGCCGCTGGCCCAGTGGCCATAGCCGAGGGCGAAGGAGATAACGCCGGGACGCATCCCCTGAATGACCTTGAGCTTGCCCTCCATCGGCTTCTGCGTGCCGTCCTGCAAATCCCAAACGCCGTCGGGATTGCTGGCCGAAACGACCCTGACCAGATCGCCGTCGGCCAGGCCCAGCCGGGCGGCGTCCTGGGCGTTCATCAGGACCGGGTTTTCCGGCAGCAGGGAGAGCAGCCAATAGTTGGTGACGGTGCGGGCTTTGGTCATCATGATCTCCTTGTGGGTGATCAGATGGAGGTCATAGTCGCTGCCGTCGGCAACGGCCGTTCCCAACGCATCAATTCCCGGCGGCACGTAGGCGGGATGGCCGATGAAGGGCTGGCCGGTCATAGAGTTGATCGTCGTGGCCGTCTTCTCCTGGTAGAGATTGACTTGCTTGCCGTAGGGATTGGCCACCAGTACGTCCCCGTGCGCCGGGTTGCCCCGGTAGGCGGCGGCATGGGCCTGATAGCGACCACCCCGGTTCAGGACGTAGACCACCTTGCGCCACAGCCGCTCATCACCAACGGCCGTTTGCCACCCGTCCGGGTCAAAGACGGGGCGGGGCAGGTCGCGGCGGGCCAGGGCAAAGATACGCATTTCCTCCGCATCCGCCTCCGGCACGCTGTTGCTGCCGTCTTCCTTTTCACCAAAGGCAATGTTGGCCACCTGCTTCAGGTAGAGATGTTCCGGCCGGGTAAAGGGCACGCCTTCGCCCAGACCGTCGGGACCAAAGCCGGGCAGGTCCAGCCGCTCGGCAATGGCCATCATCATCGCTTCTGCGCTCATGGGCAGCTCCTCGCCATAGACGGTCACGGTAGGCCAACCGGGAATGCTGATGGCCGGATTACGCACATTCTCCACCTTCCAGGGGACGGAGAAATGGGTGCCGTGGAACTCCCACCGCTCCAGGTAGCTCAGGTCGGGGAAGATGTAGTCGGCATAGGTCGAGGTTTCGCCCACCAGGATGTCGCTGGTGATAATCAGCGGGATTTTATCCGTATCGGCCAGAATCTCGTTGACCGTATGGCCGGAGGGCAGGGCATAGTTGATGGCGCTCATGTAGAACATGGCGATCTTGATCTGGTAGGGATACATATCGGCCATCGAGGGGGCATCCTCCTGGTAAAGATCGCTGGCCAGCGGGAACCAGGGCCGTTTGGCCGGATAGCCTTCAAACAGAGTGGACTTCTCGTAACTGGTATTGGTCCGCAGCAGGTCGAGGCCGAATTTGGCCGCCTTGCCGTTGGTCATGCTGCCAATGGGGAAGGGCTGGCCTGCTTTGCCGCCCATGCGGTCATAGGTTGAACCGTTGATCATGCCACCGGCGTGATCGACGTTGCCAATGAGACAGTTGAGGGTGTACCAGCTTATGACGTTGTAGAAGCCATTGGTATGCTGGGAAAC
>JAWOIM010000242.1:0-14542 GCA_046484685.1 Chloroflexota bacterium
CTCAATGTGGGTAAAGCCCATCTCTTTGACGTAGGGGATTAGATCGGCGGCCAGTTCGGCATAGGTCAGCCAGACCCATTCCCCATTTTCCTCTTTGCGCTTCCAGGAGCCGAGGTGGAGTTCGTAGACGCTGATGGGCCGGTCTACTGCCTGCCGCTCAGCCCGCTTATTGACCCACTCGTCGTCGTTCCATTGGTAACGGCCGATGTCCCACACTTTGGAGGCGGTATTGGGCCGCAGCTCAGCGGCAAAACCGACCGGGTCTGATTTGGTGGCCACGTAGCCCATATAACGCGTTTTGATTTCATATTTGTACAGCTCTCCCTCTTGCAGAGAGGGCACAAAGATTTCCCAAACGCCGCTGTGGTGGTGAAAGCGCATGGGGTGGCGACGGCCGTCCCAGTTGTTAAAGTCGCCCACCACGCTGACGCGCAGGGCATTCGGTGCCCAGACCGCAAAGCGCACCCCGGCCACCCCGTCGATTTCTACCAGGTGCGCGCCCAACTTTTCATAGACGTAAAGATGCGTCCCCTCGGCCATCAGGTAGGTGTCAAAATCGGAAAGCATGGAGGGGAAGCGGTAGGCATCGTGGCTGGTGTACTGCTGGCCATCGTGGGTGGTGATAGCCAGTTGGTAGGTCAGGGGACCCTCAACCCCTTTGACGATGGCTTCAAAAAAGCCGCTGTCGTGCAGCCGCTTCATTTTGACCGTTTTCTTTTGCGGGGCGCTGAGTTTTAGGCTGATTTCGGCGGCCTGGGGCTGCATGGCGCGCACGGCCGTGCCGCCGTCGACCGGATGAGGGCCAAGCACGGCAAAGGGATCACCGTGATAGCCGCCTATGATGGCGTCAACAGCTTCTGGGGCTAACGTCGAACTGATCTTTTGGGGCATATTTCCCTCGCTGGTGGGTCAATAAAGTTTGGCTTGTTTTGATTGTCTATTATTATACACGATACTATCTGAAACAGGATATTTAGCTTCCTATATTTGAATATGGGTTTGCAGCCGGGCATGCTATCATTCATGCTAATTTTAGCCCAAATTATTCTAACCAGGAGGTATTATGCTACAATAAACCCATGAACGCATCACCATTTCCGGGTATGGATCCATTTTTAGAAGATAGTGCCGAACACATCATATGAGCCATTCCTCCAACCCAGCGTCGGCTGATCCCTTACGCAGTGTTTACACCAACAGCCTACCCGCCATCCTTGATCAGCTCGGCATTAGCCTGGCTGTTTCCACTTACCAGGCCGGTCGCGTCATCCTCATTCGCAACGATAACGGCCAACTCAACACCCATTTTCGCAACTTCCATAAGCCAATGGGCCTTGCCCTCCACCAAAACGAACTGAGCATTGGCGGGGCCAACACCGTCTGGTATTATCGCAACGTTTCGGCCGTTGCCCCCAAAGCTGAGCCAAAAGGAAAGCATGATGTCTGCTATCTGCCCCGCCGCATCCACGTCACCGGCGATATAGACATCCATGAGATGGCTTATGATGCTGATGGCCAGCTCTGGATTGTCAATACCAGATTTGGCACCCTCTGTACGCTGGATCCCGACCACAGCTTCAACCCCATCTGGCGGCCCCATTTTGTCAGCGCCCTGGCCCCGGAGGATCGCTGCCATTTGAATGGGTTGTGTATGGTAAACGGCCGTCCTCAATTCGCCACCGCCCTCGGTCAAACCGATACGGCCGGGGGCTGGCGCGCCAACAAGAAAAATGGCGGCATCCTTCTGGACATCCCCCGCAACGAAATCCTCCTGCGCGGCCTCTCCATGCCCCACTCCCCCCGCTGGTTTAACGACCAGCTCTGGCTGCTAGAATCGGGCGAAGGCAGTTTGGCCCGCGTCGATTTAGCCAATAACAGTTGGCAGACCATCACCAAATTACCCGGTTTTACGCGGGGCATAGACTTTATCGGCCCGCTCGCCTTCATCGGCCTCTCCCAAGTGCGCGAAAGCGCGGTCTTTAGCGGCATTCCCCTGGTAGAGCGGCTGACGGAGGCGGAGCGACAATGCGGCGTGTGGGTGGTCAATTGGCAAACAGGCGAGACGCTGGCCTTTTTGCGCTTTGAAGAGGGGGTGCAGGAGATTTTCGCCGTGCAAATTCTCCCTGCCCGCTTCCCCGAAATGTTGGAGTGGCAGGACAATCTCCTCATGACTTCCTATGTTGTCCCTGATGCGGCTTTGACTGAGGTAGCCGCCCCCTTTGCCCCTGATTCTAAGGGTTCGTTCACAAATAAAAATGGAGAAGAAAACGAACCCCAAGGCTTGCCCGTTTACCAAAGTCCAAAGTTAAAAACGGGCAAGCCCTAAGTAGCAACTCAGGTGCCTCGCACCAATTTGCCCCCGACAGAAATTTGTCACGTTTTTGTCACGCCTTATTGATATTATTGATATAATGTAGTTGTGATCATTTAGGCGCAAGGTGCTGGCCTAAGAAATTCTAATCTGTGTCAAAATTTTTTAGAGGAGAGTACGATGCACAACGATATTAACCCTACTGCACAAGAAGCGTACCAAGAGGCTATACAAGAAGCGGCTAAACAGCCGTGGCTGGCCAGGCTGTTATGGCAAAAAGGGAACCAAGTATTGACCCGTTTTGTTCAATTTTACCGGCGGCTGGCAGACATGGGGCGCAAAAACCGCCGCCGCTTAAAAATGGGACTGGGCACGGCCGCCCTGCTTCTGGCCTTGAGCGGTGCGCCTACCCCCGCCCACGCCGCTACCATCACCGTCACCCCCGGCGCGGCCGGCGTTAATGATGGCGATGGCTGTTCCCTCGTTGAGGCGATTATCAACGCCAACAACAATGCCAATACCCACGCCGAATGTGTGGCCGGCAGCGCTGGTGCCGATACGATTGTGCTGGCAGGTAACACCTACAGCTATACCACAGCCTATGGCAATGATGAGGCCGCCCTGCCTCTCATCGAAAGTGAAATAACCATTGAGGCCAATGGCGCTACCATCCAGCGCACCGGCGGCATTATGCACATTCTGCATATTAACACCGGTGGTAATCTGACGCTCAATTCAGCCACCATTACAGGGGGGAATAGTGACAACCGGGCTGGCGGGATTTTAAATGCAGCTACATTGACCCTAAACAACAGCACCGTCCACGACAATGAAACGACGGGTTTTGGTGGGGGAATCTATAACCTGGGAGGAACGCTAACAGTGAACAACAGCACCATTAGCGGCAATAGTGGCGGTACAGGAGGCATAGATTTGTCAGGGGGAATGGTAACGATAAACAATAGCACCCTCACGGGGAATACGGCGACAGGTGGCAGTGGCGGAGGTGTCTATGTTTTCAACGGTACAATGAATCTCAACCGGACTATTATTTCGGGCAATGGTGGCGGGGAAATAGCAAGCGGAGGGGGAACCATCAACGCCAATAACTTGAATGTGTTCGGGTACAGCGGGCTAACCAATGCCCAAGCCTTTACCAACTTTATGCCGGGAATCAACGACCGCACAGCCACCAGCAATGGGACGCACCCGACCGCCTTGGCCGGTATCCTGAACACCACGCTTGCCGATAACGGCGGCCCTACGCTGACCCATGCGCTGGTCAGTGGCAGCCCGGCTATCGAGATCATCCCCACAACTGACGCCAACTGTAATCCGGGAGAAACGGCCGATCAGCGGGGCGCGGCGCGAGCCAATGGGCCTGACGCCGGCGGCAATGCCTGTGATGCGGGGGCGTTTGAGTTTGGTTCCAATGTGACACCAACGGCCGTTACAATGGCCTCGATCCACGCCAGTTCCGCGGCACCAGGCGGGGTGGTAACGGCCGTTGTGGCCAGCCTGCTAACCCTGCTGAGCGGGGCCTGGCTGTGGCTGCACTCGCGGGCCGGCATAGGCCGCAGCGATCCGTAATCTGGCACCGCCACCCGCGGAGCCACCTATCAAGAAACGGCCGTTGTCTGTCCCCCGTCTCGCCCACAATACGTGCCCACCATACGTGCCCACCGTACCTGCCCAGCAGCGGGCGAGACGGCGCGGATGGATGTAGTTGAGTGTGGCGAGGTTGATCTCCGCGCCGTCCCGCCCTTACCCCACGCCATTAAAACTGAACCTCCCCAATTATTGACATTTATGCCGCAGTGCGTTATAGTATTGAGTGTCCGCTCACTTTTTGAGCATCTGCTCAACCGGTGCATGAAAAGTAAAGCGTAACAAGCGTCCTGCTACGCAATACGCACTACGCAATACGTCACATAAAACAGTATCATTAACAGAAGGTAGACCCATGTCCCCCACCTTTTTTGCCAACCGGCGGCAAAAACGCATCGCCGCCCGCCAGGCCCAGATTCTCGACGCTGCGGCCGTTATTTTCAGCCGCAAAGGGTACGAACGCGCCACCACGCGCGAAATCGCCGAGTTGGCCGACGTATCCGAAGGGACGCTCTACAACTACTTTGCCGGTAAACAGGCGCTACTGGAAGGGGTCGCCCAGGATTACGCCGAGCAAGTAGCCGCCGAAATTGCCACCATTGACGCCGCCGACGTCACCGACATGATGAGCCAGTTGCTCACGCGCCGCTTTCAAAACGGCCGTGAACGCCGCCTCTTTATGGTCTTCCTCTACGAAGCCCGCCTCAATTCCGACCAGCACCAACCCTATATTCACGACACCCTCTCTCAAATTATTACCGCCATCGAAGATCGCCTCACGGCCCTGGTCAGCGCCGGCGTCATGCGCCCCGTGGATACGGCCATTGCCGCCCGCATGATCAGCGCTACTGTCATGGGCTTCGCTTCCCTCTTTGAGATTGGCGGCCAGAATCGCGACGACCAGCTTCCCGGTGAAAAGTTCCGCTTTGCTCCCGAAGCGTTGGGCGAAGAAATGACCGATATTTTTTTATATGGATTATTGGAGCAAAGTGGCGAAGCGGCGGAGTAGCAAAGTCACTCCGCCACTCCGCCACTCTGTCACTCTGCTATGTTTAACTGGAACGAGCGTACCATCATCATGGGCATTATCAACGCCACACCGGACAGCTTTTCGGGGGATGGGCTGCTGTCTGACGGGGATGTGGTGAAGCGTGCCCTGGCCCAGGCGCACCAGTTTGTGGCCGCTGGAGCCGATATTTTAGACGTAGGTGGCGAGAGTACGCGGCCAGGCAGCCAGCCTACAACGGCCGAATTAGAAACAGCCCGCGTCCTGCCCGTCATCAGGGCCATCCGGGCTGAATTGGATGTACCGATTTCCGTCGATACCTATCGGGCCGGCGTGGCCGCAGCGGCCCTGGATGCGGGGGCCAACTGGGTCAACGACGTTTGGGGGCTGCGCATGGACCCGGCAATGGCCGGATTGGTGGCCCAGCGAGGCTGCCCGGTGGTCATTATGCACAACCGCAGCCAGCCGAAAAGTGTAGAACAGGAAACCCGTCTTGGGGGACGTTATGTGGGGGTGGCCTATGATGATTTATTGACTGACATTCGTCGTGAATTAGAAGAGAGTATTGATCTGGCCCTGGCCGCCGGGGTGGGGCGTGAGCAAATCATTATTGACCCCGGCATCGGCTTCGGCAAAACGGTCAGCCAAAATCTGACCTTGCTGAACCGGCTCGGTTATTTTAAGGAAATGGGCTACCCCATCCTGTTAGGGCCGTCGCGCAAGTCGTTTATCGGCTATACGCTCGACCTGCCGCCGGCCGAACGGGTGGAGGGCACGGCCGCTACCATCGCCATTGGCATCGACCGGGGCGCCAACATCATCCGCGTCCATGACGTGGGGCCAATGGTGCGCGTGGCCCGTATGACAGATGCAATCGTGAAACGTGATGCGTGATACGTGATACGTGATGAGCTTTTTACGCTTCACGTTTTACGCTTCACGCCAAAAAGGATTTTGCCATGTTAAATTTTCAGCTAGAAGAAGAACAAAAAATGTTAACCGACGCTATCGGCCGTTTTGCGGCTGAGCGCGTGCGTAAAGTTTTTCGGGAAGCGGATGAGGATGGCCACCTGCCGGCCGCCTTGATTCAGGCCGGCTGGGAGATTGGCGTGCTGCCTACCAGCATTCCGGAGCAGTATGGGGGTTTTGGCGACTATTCGGCCGTGACCGGGGCCATTGCTGCCGAGGCCTTGGGCTGGGGCGACCTGGCCACGGCGCTGCACATCATGACCCCCAATCTGGTGGCCATCCCCGTCCTGCTCAGCGGCACCGAGGCGCAAAAAGAGGTCCATCTGCCCCTTTTCTGTGAGGAAAAACAGCCGCCGGTTACGGCCGCTTTGACCGAGCCGCTGGTGTTGTATGATCCGCGCAACTTGCAGACAACGGCCGTTCTCCGGGACACCCATTACTACCTCACCGGTAAAAAATGTTATGTGCCCCTGGCCGACAAAGCCGAAACCTTCCTGGTGTACGCCAACGAAAATGGCCAGACCCAGGCCTTTTTTGTCCCCGCCGATACGCCCGGTCTGACCGTCGGCGAGCGTGACAAATTAATGGGGCTGCGGGCGCTGCCCACCTTCACCCTTCAGTTGGCGGATGTGAAAATCCCGGCCGAAAACCGGCTGGGCGGCAATGAGGGCAGCGACATGGGCCTGATTCTCAGTCACAGTCGCGTGGCTCTGGGGGCTTTGGCCGTAGGGATGATCAATGGGGCCTACGAATATGCCCGTGAGTATGCCAAAGAGCGCGTCCAGTTTGGCGAACCGATTGCCCATCGTCAATCCATCGCCTTTATGCTGGCCGAAATGGCCATCGACGTAGACGCCGCTCGCATGATGGTCTGGGAAGCGGCCTGGCTGCTGGATCAGGGGCAGGACGCCACCCAGGAAACAACCGTCATGAAACATTTTATCGACGATATGGCCGTGCGTGTGGCCGACCAGGCCCTGCAAATATTGGGGGGCTACGGCTATATGCGCGAATATCCGGTCGAACTCTGGCTGCGTAATGCGCGGGCCTTTGCCACGGCTGACGGATTGGCGATTGTGTAGAACGGAAAACGTGAAACGTAAAACGTGATACGTGAGTTTACTTTCCTCACGTTTCACGCATCACGCATCACGTCTCTTATGGAGAATAACCATGATAAATTTTGAAATTCCTGAAAAACTAAAACCCCAACTGGCCATGGTCGAGATGGTGGCCGAGCAGGTGATGCGCTCTACCTCTCGTTATTATGATGAGCATGAGCATGAGCGGCCGGTTGAGTTTATCAACATGATGTGGCCGGCCGTTAAAGAGCAGTATAAGCAGCAGTTGAAACCGCTGCGCAGCACCAACGGCAGCGGTCAGCCGAAAAAAGAAAGAAGTGGACCTAACCTCTATATCTTGAATCTCATTTTGTTAATTGAGCGCATGAGCTGGGGGGATGCCGGCCAATATTTGTGTGTTCCTGGCGGCGGGCTGGGCGGGGCGGCCGTGGAAGCGGTCGGTACCCCAGAGCAGAAGCTGCGCTTTTTGAGCCGTTTTGCCGACGGGGATAAACCCTCCTGGGGGGCGATGGCCATCACCGAGCCGGACGCCGGCTCTGACAACAGCTCGATGCGCACAACGGCCGTTCTTGATGAAGAAACGAACGAATGGATTCTCAACGGCGAAAAGATTTTTATTACCAGCGGCGCGCTCTCGCTGGCCGAATCAGACGGGTTCTGTATCGTTTGGGCCACCGTTGATCCGGAGGCGGGCCGGCGCGGCATTAAATCCTTTGTTGTTGAGGCCAACACGCCTGGCGTTAATGTCAGCCCCGGCCTGGACAAGCTGGGCATTCGCGCCAGCGATACGGTCGTTCTTTCCTTTACTGATGCCCGCATTCCCTACGACAACATTCTGGGCAGCCCCGACGTGCAGCAAACAAAAGGGGGAGGCCAGGGATTTAAGGGCGCCATGAAAACTTTTGACGCCAGCCGGCCGGCCGTGGCCGCCAGCGCCGTGGGTATTGCCCGCGCGGCCCTGGAATTTACCCAAGAGCGGCTCAAGGAAGAAGGGATCGAGGTCGATTACACCAAACCGCGCCATGCTCTCAGCGGCATCGAGCGGGATTTGTTGGAAATGGAAGCTCAATACAAGTCGGCCTGGCTGCTGACCCTTAAAGCGACCGAGGCTATTGTCTACGGCCGTGGCAACCGCTTAGAAGCGAGTATGTGTAAGGCCCATGCGGGCACGGCCGTGACCAAAATCACCCAAAAAGCGGTCGAACTGCTCGGCCCGCTCGGCTACAGCCGGGAACTGCTCGTTGAAAAATGGATGCGCGACGCCAAAATCAACGATATCTACGAGGGCACCCGCCAGATCAACCTGCTCATCGTGGCCCGTTCGATTCTGGGCTACTCACGGCGGGAGTTGAAATAGGGCGAAGATGCAGAGTGGCAAAGTGGCGAAGTGGCAATATTACGCCGTCACTTCGCCACCCTGTTTCTCAATTTCTGCTACAATAGATCGTAATCTATTTCCAAAAAAACACGCGCACGGCGCACTGACAAAACATCTCTTTTGCTCTCTGCGTCAAATTATTTTCAAAGGAATTACCCACGGGCGCAGCACACCACGATGAATTTTCATTCATCGTCTATGGTCTGTCGTCCATGGTCTATTTTCTAAGGAGTGAACCGATGACATTTCGTATAGACAAAGTGGCTGTTTTAGGCGCAGGCACCATGGGCGGGGGCATTGCCGCCCACCTGGCCAATATCGGCATTGAGGTGGTTTTGCTGGACATTGTGCCGCCGGACCTGAGCGAGGCCGAAAAGGATGATCCGGCGGCCCGTAATCGTATCGTCAACGCGGGCTACGAGCGCATGGTCAAAGCCCGGCCGGCCAATCTGGCCCACCCGGACCGTGCCCATTACATTACCCTGGGCAATTTTGCCGATGATTTCGACAAGCTGGCCGACTGCGACTGGATTGTTGAGGTTATTATTGAGAAGTTGGAGCCGAAACAAGCGCTGATGGAGCGCATTGAAGCGGTACGGAAGCCGGGCAGTATTATCAGCAGCAATACGTCTGGTATTCCTATCAATGAGATTGCCAACGGCCGTTCCGACGAATTTCGCGCCCATTTCTTGGGAACCCACTTCTTTAACCCGCCCCGCTACCTCAAGCTGCTGGAAATAATCCCCACGCCTGATACAGATACGGCCGTTACCGATTTCATGGTCCAATTCGGCCGAGACGTGCTGGGGAAGGGGGTAGTCGTTTGCAAAGATACGCCCAACTTCATCGCCAACCGCTTTATTGCCATCGCCGGTTCGTATAGCATGGAGTATGCCTTAAAGCATGGTTACACCGTTGAAGAAGTTGACGCCATCACCGGACCGCTGATCGGCCGTCCCAAAACCGCCACCTACCGCCTGACCGACCTGGTGGGGCTGGACATCATGGTTCATGTCAACCGCAACCTCTACCCGGCCATCCCCGACGACGATTACCGGGAGATTTTGGCGGGTGAGGCCAGCAACCGCCTCTACGACCAGATGATGGAGAATAAATGGCTGGGTAACAAAACCGGCCAGGGTTTCTATAAGAAGACGATGGTTGATGGTGAGCGCCAGTTCTGGGTCTTGAATTTAGAAACGATGGATTACGAGCCGCCTACCAAAGTTCGTTTTGACTCGGTGGGTAAAGTGCGTAATATCGAGAACCTGGGCAAGCGGCTGCGCACCCTATTGGAAGAACACGACGACCGGGCTGCCCAATTTGTACGCGATACCCTTTACTACAACCTGGCCTATGCTGCCTACATCACCCCCGAAATTTCGTATAGTATTGTGGATGTGGATAACGCCAATCGCTGGGGTTTTGCCCACGATGCCGGTCCTTTTGAGATTTGGGATATGTTGGGCGTGGCCGAAACGGCCGAAAAAATGGAAGCGGCCGGATTGGAAGTTGCCGGCTGGGTGAAAGAGTTGCTTGACGCCGGTCACACCAGTTTTTACGACAATGGCAGCTACTACGACTTCGAGAGTAGATCTTACAAGCTAATTGACAAAGACAAGCGGGTGGTGGTGATCGACGACCTGCGCGGCGACGGCAAAGAAGTGGAGCGCAACGACAGCGCCAGCCTCATCGACATGGGCGATGGCGTGGCCCTGCTTGAGTTCCACGCCAAACTGAACGCCATTGACCAGAATATTATCGACATGGCCAATACCGCCCTGGCCCGCCTCGACAGCGACTTTGACGCCCTGGTCATTGGCAACGACGGTCAGGATTTCTGTGTAGGGGCCAATATCTTTATGATCGGCGTGGCCGCTGCTCAGGGCATGTGGGACCAGATTGACCAGCAGATCAAGGCGCTGCAGCAGGCTACCTTTGATTTGCGCCATGCGCCCAAGCCGGTTGTGACCGCCCCCCACCAGCGTGTTTTAGGTGGCGGTGTGGAGATGGCCATGGCCGGTTGGCACGCCCTGGCCGACCATGAAACTTACATGGGTCTGGTCGAAGTGGGTGTGGGACTGATTCCGGCCGGCGGTGGCTGTAAGGAGCTGCTGCGTCGCCGCGTCAACCCCGTCATGCGTGCCGACAATGCCGACGTGCTGCCCATTCTGCAAGAAGTCTTTGAGCAGGTGGCCCTGGCCAAAGTGGCCGTCAGCGCCTGGGAAGCCAAAGCAATGGGCTATCTGGACCGGGACGATACCATTCAGTTCAACAGTGACCAGCGGTTGGGCCGGGCCAAACAGAAAGCCCTGCAACTGGTGGCTTCTGGTGCCCGTCCGCCGGTGAAGGAGCAGATCTATGCGGCCGGTCGAGATGCCTATTATGCGCTCAAACTGGGGGTGCAAGGCTTTGTCTGGGGTGGTTACGCCAGTGAGCATGATCAGATCATTAGCAACAAGCTGGCTTACGTCCTCTGCGGCGGCGATTTGAGTCAGCCGGCCTGGGTCGATCCCTGGTATATCCTTGACCTGGAGCGAGAAGCCTTCATCTCCCTGCTGGGCGAGGAAAAAACGCGCGACCGCATGACCCACATGCTGCAAATGGGCAAGCCGCTGCGCAATTAATGGGATTATTAACCACGGATGCAATGGATGAGACGGATTTTCACGGATAAAAACAAAAAAATCCGTGTTGATCCGTCCAATCCGTAAAATCCGTGGTCGAAATTCGATAGCAACTTAGAACGTGAGGAATAATACGATGACACGAGAAGCGGTAATTGTAGCAGGAAGCAGAACGGCCGTGGGCAAAGCCAAACGCGGCACCACGCGCAGCACGCGGTCCGACGAGATGGCTGCGGCCGTTATTCAAGAATTAATGAAACAGGCGGAAGGGTTGAGTCCCGGCCAGATTGATGATGTGATTATTGGCTGTGCCATGCCGGAAGGGGCACAGGGGTTGAATTTCGGCCGTACCATCGCCCTCCGCGCTGGATTGCCGGCCGACATACCCGGCATGACCGTCAACCGCTTTTGCTCCAGCGGTTTGCAGACCATCGCCATGGCTGCCGAGCGCATTATTGCCGACGGGGCGGACTGCATTATCGCCGGCGGGGCTGAAACGATGAGCATGGTCCCCATGACCGGCTTTCGCGTTAATCCCAACCCCCACATGGTCGACAACATGCCCGAAGTTTATATGAACATGGGGCTAACGGCCGAACAGGTCGCCGATGAATACGAGGTCAGCCGCCAGGCGCAGGATGAGTTTGCCCTGCGCAGCCACCAGCGGGCCGCGGCTGCTTACGAGAACAACCTGTTCGCCGACGAAATTTTGCCTTTTGAGGTAGAAGAAGTGTCGCCCGGCCCCAACGGCCCCGTGCGCCGCACCCTGGTTTTGGACCGGGACGAGCATTTAAGGCCCGATACCAGCCTGGAAGGGCTGGCCAAACTGCGCCCCGTCTTCAAGCAGGGGGGCACGGTGACGGCCGGTAACGCCTCGCCGCTGAGTGATGGGGCGGCGGCCGTTATTGTCATGGAGCGCAAAATGGCTGAGTCACTGGGACTGACACCGTTGGTCAAATTTGTCGGCTTCAACGTGGGCGGTGTGCGGCCGGAAGTGATGGGGATTGGACCGGTTTCGGCCGTGCCCCGCCTCTTCAAGCGTACCGGCCTCAGCCTGGACGACATCGACCTGATCGAACTGAACGAAGCTTTCGCCGCCCAGGCCGTGGCCGTCATGCGCGAATTGGGCTTTGACGAAGAAAAGACCAACGTCAACGGCGGCGCCATTGCTCTGGGTCATCCCCTCGGCTGTACCGGTGCCAAATTGACCGTGCAGATCATTAACGAAATGAAGCGGCGCGGTTCCCACTTTGGTATGGTCACCATGTGTATCGGCGGCGGTATGGGTGCGGCTGGGATCTTCGAGAATCTGTAATTCTTATTTACAAACTGTTAGGTGTGTATCGGCGGCTCCAGGAGCAAGACACTCGGCACTTTCTCTGGAGCCGCAGCACGCAGCAACCCATACCCAATACCGGCCAACCCGGTCATCAGGCCAGGCTCTTCAAGATGGGATGGGTTGCCACATAACCAGCCATCTTCTTCAACGCTGGTCAGTATGCTAACTTGAAGTGCCTTCGTATGATTTGCAAATTCTTGGCCTAAGTGCCGCTGCGCTTGCAAGAATAGCTCCAGATTACCCAAATCACCGTGACATAAGCAATGACTGTCGCCAAACCCTTGTGCTAATGTTGTTTTTATAGCAGTTTCGATTTCATTACGAACTACTTGGTTATCCAACCAGGGGAGTGTAGACAGGCGTGCTAGACCAATTCCGGGTGCACCATGACACCAGGCATTCATAAATACGGTCTTATCTTGAGTAACATGCTCTTCTGGCTGAGAAAAATCACGTAAATCTGGCCAATTTTGGACTTCGACAGAAAACAGGCTGCGTTCATAGTCCAGGCTTTTGGTGGCTATATCAGCATATTTTTGTTCACCAGTTGCCTGAGCTAAGTGCATCAGTGACCAGGCAATACCAGCTACGCCATGAGAGAAACCGGTAAGCGGTTGTTTAACAATGGTAAAATCATGTTGCTGCCATGCAACACTGCCATTAATCTCAATAGTCTGCTTACACAGATGGTCACCGCAGGTTGCTGCAATGTTTAACAAATCAGGCATATTAACAGCATGATGTAAAGCCAATAGAGTACCAATACAGCCAGCGTTGCCGGTGACAATATCGTAGCTATTATCTTTTGTAATTAATGTTGGCAGTTGTTCTGCTCTATTAATTGCTTGTTTTAACAAAAATTCATCATCCCATAATGTGCCTAGATGAGTTAACGTATAAATAAGTCCGCCCCAACCTTCAAATGCACCTACTTTGTCGATGACCACATTCTTCCGCTCTAACAAGGATAAAGTAGTTCTTATGGTTCTTTGTGCCATATTTGTATACTTTACTTCTTCTGTTATGTGACCCAGGTAAGCCAGAAATAAAGCCACGCCGGGTAAGCCACTATACAATTGGACCCCCAATGGTTCTACAGCATAAAAATTACCGGCAAAGTCATGTCTCATGCCTAGCCAGAATGTTTCTTCCCCTTGAGTGTGAGCGGTGTTCATCAAATGATTGCCAAGTTTTGTTGCATTATTTAATAAACGCTCTTTATTTGTTGCTTGAGGATCAAACTGGTTACATTGTGCCAGACTAAGGGGAGATGAACTGCGAGTCTTTGTTTTTACCAGGTGATGTGTAACTTGAGCAAGTGTCGCTAGAGAAGCTTTGATTAACCATATCTGCTGCGTTAAATCGGCTTGATTAAACTTCTTTAGCTTTTGCTTTACTCGTTCCAACCCTGTTTGGCAGAAAAAATTTTTGATTTGGTAGCCATGGCTAGTCCACAAATCTGTAGAGTCTGGACTGGTAGTAAAAATGGGGACATCAAATTGCCACAAGTCGTCTTGTTCGAAGGGAATGACCGGATAAAAATGCTTTGAATCACTTGAGTTGACCCAAAGCCGGTCGTAAAATTGGTCTCTGTCAACTGCGTCTCGTAATAGATCGGGGTGTGTGCTTTCTTGCAAGAGTAGGGCATAGACTTGGGTAGGGCGCAAAACAAAACGGATTTTATCATTGGCGACGCAATTTAGTGGTCCATTAGCACTCAGCAACTCTTCTCGCCATTGAAGAAGCAGGTTATAAACAGTCTTGAATCCCTCAACGACATCGGCGCCATAATTGGTAACATTAACTGGTTTTCCTTGCCAAACAGGTTGGTGCTTGCCTGGGTCGAGTGGCAGGTGTTCTCGATCAAGATGCATTTCATCGGTTTCTATCTGCCGCCATACAGGAAGGGGATGTGACGTTAGTTGACCGGCACGCATACCTAAGCCGCTAATGTCTATTCCTTCCGCAATTCTTTCTGTCCAAATTCGCATGGGGAGCAATCCTACTTGTAAAACAGAGTCCATTAGCAAGAGGTGTTCCGGCAACTCGTTGTCTGTTTCAGGAGGTGGCAGAGGCATAAAAAGGGTTTCCAAGTCAACCGGAATTGGGTACTCCCCTGTGGCAATTAAATTCTCGAAGTGGAAATCATTAGCCTGTAAAGCATATAAAAGAGCCAGATAGGCTCCCTGTCGTTTATAAAAGCGGTGTACTTCAGTTAGTGA
>JAWOIM010000325.1:0-5628 GCA_046484685.1 Chloroflexota bacterium
ATTGCCTTGCTGCTGACCTTTAGCGGCGAAGGGCTAATTTTGTCTAATCAGACCGATCTGATACTGAGCGGGCAAATCGTGCGCTTTATTGGGGTGCTGGGTCTGGCTCATGCGACTTTTTCCCACCGGGTATTTGATGTACGCATCCGGGTGCAGCGCATTCTGGCATTTGTCATGATTAGTTTGATTTCAGCGCTGCCAACAGTAACGGCCGTTATCATTCTATACCAGTTTACCGACCGGCTTAGCCTGAACAATCTCATTATTCTGACTGTGACAGTCGTTACCGTTGGCTTTTTTATCTATCAACCGATTCACAACATGGTGGCCAGGGTGGTCCACCGTTACCTCATTGGCGAAAGCGTCACCACCAATAAACTACTGCGCAACTACAGTCAGGCCGTTTCCCGTGCCCTGGATATACAGCAGCTTTCCTTAATGATCATGGGCACGCTCAGCGAACTGCTGCACATCAGCCGCGGCGCACTTATCTTGTTAACACCCACCCCCAATGGCTACAAAGCAGAAGCTATCCCGGCCATGGGCCAGATTGAACGACATACCATCCAGCTACCGGTCGACAGCCTCTTTATCGAAACACTCCACCGAGAAAACCAGCCGCTGCTCCAATATGAAATCGACTTCAACCCTGTTTTTACCGGACTGTCGGCCGAAGAGCGGGCCTGGCTGCAAGAGCTATTTATGGAAGTCTATGTCCCCATTAGTGCCGGCGAGAAGTTAGATGGCCTGGTTGCTATCGGTCCCAAGGAGTCGAGTGTACCCTACCAACAGGAAGAGCTGGAAACGGTGCAAACATTGGCCGACCAGACGGTAGTGGCCCTGCAAAACGCCCGGCTTTACAGCGAACTGGGTGAACAAAATCAGAAAATCCGCTACCTAAACGTCGATCTGACCACCCAAAATGAGCGTCTGGAAATTATGGACCGGGTAAAATCAGACTTTATCACCATTGCCTCCCATGAACTGCGTACCCCCTTAACCCAGGTCAAAGGGTACACGGATATTCTGGCGGCTATGAATGAGGACCAATCGCTTACACCAGAACAAACACGTGAAATTATCGGCCACATCAATCGAGCCAGCGTGCAGCTTGAAACGTTGATTACGGCTATGCTCGATGCCAGCCAACTGGATGTGGAAGGCGTTAATTTAACCTACGTGCAAACCACGCTGGAAACGATTCTGCGTCTGGCAACAGAGCCGTTGGCTGCGGCCATGAAAAACCGGCGCATCACCTTTGAGATGCAAGGGGTTCGTGACTTGCCGCCGCTGGAAGTGGACTTTAAGCGGCTGGTACAGGCATTTACCAACGTGATTGGCAATGCTGTAAAATACACGCCGGATAACGGCCGTGTCCTGGTTACGGCCGAAATACAGCCCAGCGTAGATGAGGATAAAGAATTTGTCGAAATTATTGTCCATGACAGCGGTATTGGCATTGATCCCCAATACCATGAGCTAATCTTCGAGAAATTCTTCCGCATAGGCAATACCCAGCTTCACTCTACCGGCAGCACCAAATTTAAGGGAGCCGGCCCTGGCCTGGGTCTGCCAATTGCCAAAGGCGTTGTCGAAGCCCATTCCGGTCGCATCTGGATTGAGTCGGAAGAGGAAAACGAAGAGCGGCTGCCCGGAACCCGAGTTCATATCATCTTGCCCCTCAAACCGGCAGCCGGTCGGCAGACAAAAGGGGAAAACGGCCGTTCTCCCCAACAGAAGGAAGAAATAGAAACGGAACGGCCGGCATATTTGGTTGGGTAGGAGGTGGTCATGCGCAGCAAAGAGCGTAAACGCGCCCTTGTCTTATCCGGTGGTGGGGGTCGTGGTGCCTACCATGTTGGTGTTCTTCGCTTTTTAGAAGAACATGAATGGTTTCCCGATATTATCGTCGGCACCTCTATTGGGGCCGTCAACGGAGCCGCTATTGCTTCCGGCCACCGCGCCCATTCCCTGTGGGCTTTATGGCAGCGGCTGCGAACTCGCGACGTGCAGCGACCCAACATCAATCCTTTAGCCGGCAGCTTTCTCCTCGATACCCAACCGCTGCGCGAAACTTTGCAAAAAGAAGGCTGGGTTCACTTTGATCGCATTAACTCCGACGAAGCCCAGGTCCATCTGCGCGTGACGGCTACCGAAGTAACCACCGGCCGGCTGCACGTCTTTGGCAACAGCAGCGACATCTACCCCAGCAAAATGCGCCGCGAACCGATTGGTCTGGACCATATCATTGCCAGTTGCTCGATTCCGGTGGTGTATCCCACTACTCAACTCAATGACTCCATATACTGGGACGGGGCGACGGTAGCCAACACACCGCTCGGCCCGGCTATTGATGCCGGGGCCGAAGAGATTGTGATTGTGATTATGACGCCCTGGGAAAGTGAAGAAACGGCCGTGTCAGAAGCCAATCTGATCCCCCCACGCAATCTGCTTACGGCCGCCAGTACAACGCTGGAATGGGCCTTGCTGGCCTCTTTTCAATCTGACATGAAAATGTTTCGCCAGGTCAACGCCCTGCTGCGCCTCCAGGTCGAAAATGCCCGGCTGCGGGCTACCAACAAACTGTTACAAAGCCATCTAAGTGGTCAAGAACTGGACATAGAGGAGTTTGAAGACAAAGATGGCGACGGCATTCCCGACATTTTGCAAGAAAAACATCACATCTTGCCCGACCCTATTATTGTGGCTCCCCACCAACCCATTCCGGTGGAGCGCATTATCCGCTATACACGTGAAGGGCATGAGCGGCTGTACCGGATGGGGTATGAGGATGCGCGTGACGCCTGGCGGGAGGCCGGCCGGACGGTTGAAGGGTTGGGCTAACTCGGTGAACCGTAACCGGTGATCGATAAACCGACGACCGATTACCGGTCGTCAGGTTCAACACCCAGAGCGCGTAATTGTGCCGCCAGTTTTTCAGCCCGCTGTCGCTCAGCCTCAGCCTGTTGACGCTCAACGTTGGCTTCTTGTTGGGCCTTCAGGCTGGCTTCATAGCCGGTCAAAATCAAGTCGCCTTGCTCATCACACCAGCGCAGCCAGACCGCTTCCAACCCTTCATAGACCCCTGCCCACGTGGTCAACCCCAGGCCGAGCAAGGGCAGCCATTGTTCGTCAAAGGGGACGTAGCCACTGCCACGCCGTTCAAAAATATGGAGATCCGTGTCGCTTAAGAAGTGGCCGGAATCGTAGACAATGTAATACGCAATGCCCAAACGGGCGTAGAGTGCCTTCTTGCTGTCTAGTTCTCCCCCTTTGCGATTTGACACGATTTCTACCACTACCTCCGGGAATTTGCCATATTCCCAAACAAAGTAAGACCGATTTTTCTTTGGCCATACATCGGCCGGGGTTGTGACGCCGAGGCTGACCATCACGTCGGGGACTATGGGTGGCTCATGTACGGCATAAAACAGGCCCACGTTGGCCAAGGCCACAAAACTACTGCCGGCTGCAACCGGTGCCTGCCAGGAGGTATAAAGGCTTTCAGTCAACAATCGCTGCTGCTTCTCAGAAAATATGTTGTCCACGGGCGTATCATCCTCTGTCTCGATATGGGAAATATCTATTTCAGGCAGATCAATCACCTCTGGTTCCAAAATCATTTCAGCCATAGTTGACTCCTTAAAACGTAGTGCGTAGTGCATAAAGTGGCCCAGCCACAACCAAATTATACCACACTTGCCACCTGCCGTGCTTTTGACATAATAGAGCGGTATGCTAAACGAGCAGAAAATCCACGACCTGATTGGCCTGATGCGACGGCGTTACGAAGATTGGGAAGATTTTGACCATACCCAATTCATGGCCGATGAGATTGAGCCTAAACAAATTACGGCCGCTAAAGCGGAAGCCTGGCTTAATCAGGAGGAACTAGACCGGCTGCTGGCCCTGGGCCAGTTTGACCTGATCATCGAGCGGCTGGAAAGCCTGGGCCGAGATAATAACTTGCTGTGGCGACAGGTACCGTCGGCGGGGGATACGGCCGTTCTCTATCACCCCCATCTCGATCCAGCCACCTTTTGTGCCCAGGTGCGCAACCTGCTCTATGCCGACCCGCGCCCGGCTGAGCGGCTGCAACATTTTAGCGACTACCTGGACGCTCACAATCTGCCCAACAAATGGACCTTCCCCACCTACCTGCTCTTCTTTTGCCTGCCCGATGATGAACTGTTTGTCAAGCCGGAAGCGGCCACCTGGTTCCTCAAGTTTGTGGGCCATCCTATCCGAGTCAGCGGTGCGCCCCACGCCGAAACCTACGACCTGATTCGAGAAGCGGCGCGGGAACTGTTTAACTACCTGCTCGACTACGGGGCCGGGGATATGATCGACGTGCAAAGTTTTCTCTGGGTCTGTTTTCGGGAAAACAAAAAGCTGGTCGGCCGTTTAGACCGGCGTGGGCAAGTAGAGCTAGACCTACCCCCCGCCGCCCCCCAATCCCTGGCCGAGCCGGCCAATCAATACAATCCACAGGATGAAGGGGCAACGGTTGTTTCCCCTACACCCCACCCCCCACTCCCCCTCCCCCAACTCACCAGCCTCACCGGCATTCCAACCGACCAATGGCAGCGCTGGCGCGAGGCCATCACGCGCAAGGGACAGCTCATTTTTTACGGCCCGCCGGGCACGGGCAAAACCTTTCTGGCCGAGCAGTTAGCCGCCCATCTGGTTGGCGACGGCCGTGGCCTGGTCGAGCTGGTCCAATTTCATCCTGCCTACAGCTATGAGGATTTTGTGCAGGGGCTGCGCCCCACCGTGCGCCAGGATGGGGGGCTGCGCTACGAAATGGTTCCCGGCCACTTTCGCCGCTTTTGCGACCGCGCCCGCCAGCTACACGAAACGGATATTTCTGTTCTGATTATTGATGAGATTAACCGGGCCAATCTGGCCAGCGTCTTTGGTGAACTGATGTATCTGCTGGAGTACCGCCAGCGGGCCATACCGCTGGCAGCGGGCGAACGGCCGTTTAGCATCCCCGGCAACGTACGCCTGATCGGTACTATGAACACGGCCGATCGCTCTATTGCCCTGGTGGACCACGCCCTGCGCCGCCGCTTCGCGTTTGTCCACCTGCCCCCCTTGTACGACAGCCTGATCCATTACCACCAGCGCCACCAGACCGGCTTCGACCTGCGCCCCCTGATCACCCTGCTGCGCCGCATCAATACGGCCATTGGCGATCCCCACTACCATTTGGGCATCACTTACTTTCTTCACCCCGACCTGCCCCACCATCTGCCCCACATCTGGCAAATGGAAATTGAGCCTTATCTGGAAGAATATTTTTTCGACCAGCCGGATAGGGTCGATTTGTTTCGCTGGACGGCCGTTGCTGCCGAGTTGGGCCAGTAATCGGTGTTCGGTCATCGGTAAACGGATTACCGATTACGGATAACGGATTACCGATTACGGTGCTGACAGCGTGATTGCAAGATTGAGGGTGTATATAAACAAAATGGCAAGGTGGCGGGGTGGCAAAGTACCCATATGACCAGGCAACCTTGCCACTGTGCAACTCTGCCACTCTGCCACTTCGCAACTCTGCAACCTTAAAGGAGAATAACATCCATGAAAATCTTAGTAACCGGCGGGGCCGGCTATATTGGCAGC
>JAWOIM010000338.1:0-4798 GCA_046484685.1 Chloroflexota bacterium
CGACAAAACAGTCGCCAGCGGCACAGTCGCCAGCGGCATAGTCGCCAGCGGCAAGGTTGCCGGCAGCCATTATCCCTTCTTTCTATTTATCTTCCTCTCCCTGTTCAGCAGTCTGCTTGTCATTTTGAACATGATAGAAATGGCATCCACACGGTCGGGTTGGGCTGCACTGGGGCTACCTTTACTGCTGCCGCTGCTGCTTATGCTCCATGTGGGCCTGCGCTGGTACGGGGTTGGCTGGCCCGAAGGGGAACGGCCGTGGCTGGGCTACGTCGTCGGTCAGGCCATCCTGTTGACCCTATTAACTCTGCTCAGCGGCGATCCGGGATTATGGCTGCTGCTGCTTGTCTGGCTGCTGGGGGATGTGGTGGGGGTCTGGCAGCAAAGGCGATCCATAGTGGGGGGGCTGCTTTTTTATACGGCCGTTGGTGTGGCTGCCCTCTATATGGCCACGGGCTGGGAGACGACGCTCAACTGGCTGGGAGCCACGCTGCCCACGGCTGCGTTTGCCATGGTCGTATCGCTGCTCTACAAGCAGCAGGTGGCTGCCCGTGAAGAGGCACAAGAATTGGTGGCTGAACTGGCCGCCGCTAACCGGCAAATTTCTGAGTATGCCGGGGAAGTGGAGCGACTGACGCTGGCCCAGGAACGGCAGCGCATGGCCCGCGAACTGCACGATACGCTGGCCCAGGGGGTGGCCGGTATGATTATGCAGTTGGAGGCAACCAACGCCCATCTGTCAGCCGGCCGTCACCGACGCGCTCAAACAATTGTGCAGGATACGATGAGCCGCGCCCGTACCACCCTCACCGAAGCTCGCGCCGCCATCGACAATTTGCGTGCCCAGGAAGAGCCACTTCCGTTTAGCCAGCGACTGGCCACCCTCTGTGCCGACTGGCAGCGGGAGACGGGGCTAATTTGTGACTGCCAGATTGAGGCAGAAACGGCCGATTGCCTGACGCCCATCCAGCAAGAGCATGTCGAACGAATTGTGAGCGAGGCCCTGACCAACGTTGCCAAACATGCCCAGGCAACGGCCGTTACCCTCCACCTCCACCAACAAGACAACCAGCTACACCTGACCATCAGCGACGACGGGCAGGGCTTTGACCCGGCGGCCGTACCGGCTCAGGGCCACTACGGCCTGCGCGGCCTGCGCGAACGGGCACGCCTGCTGAACGGCACAGTAACGATTGAGGCCACGCCCGGTCAGGGCACAACGATTCAGGTTAGTTTACCCTTGCATCTTAACAGAACGTGAACCGTGAACCGTGATCAAATCCTCACGCATCACGTTTCACGCTTCACGTCCAAACAATAATACCATGACTGATAAAATCCAAGTGCTCATTGTTGATGACCATACTATTGTTCGCGGCGGTCTGCGCCTGCTGCTGGAAACGGCCGACCATATCGAAGTGGTCGGCGAGGCGGAAAACGGCCGTGTCGCCCTGACTCTGGCCGCCGACCTGCAACCGGATCTGATTCTGATGGATTTACGCATGCCGGAAATGGATGGGCTGACGGCCATCGGCCATTTGCAGGCGGAACAGCCCCACATCGCCATCATCATCCTGACCACCTATAACGAGGATGATCTAATGCTGCGCGGCCTGCAAGCGGGGGCACGGGGCTATTTGCTCAAGGATATGAGCCGGGGCAGCCTGCTTGACACTATCGAAGCGGCCGTTCGTGGTGATACGCTGCTCAAGCCGGATATCTTGCAGCGGGCGCTGGCGGCGCAGCGGCCGTCCACTCCACCGCCCACCAGCGCCGCCGAGACCAACCTCACCGAGCGGGAACTGGAAGTCCTTCGCATTGCTGCCGAAGGGGAGACCAACAAAGGAATTGGCCTGCGCCTGGGCATCACGCCCCGCACGGCAAAGGCCCATTTGACCAGCGTTTATAACAAACTGGGAGTAGACTCTCGTGCGGCAGCCATTGCTGTGGCTGCGCAAAAAGGCTGGTTATAAAGCAAGAGAATGGGGGGCTTGACAACCATTGGCTCTTTGTTGTATAGTATGTGCGAACGTTCGGGCGAACGTTCGCATGAAAGGAGAGAATGGATCTATGTCCCGCACCACGCTCAAAGATGTGGCTGTTCAGGCCGGCGTCAGCTACCAGACCGTCTCCAAAGTTCTCAATAACCAGGCCAGCGTCACGCCGGAAACGGAGGCACGCATCCGCCAGGCTATCGAAGCGCTAAACTACACGCCCAACGTCAGCGCCCGCAATTTACGCACCCAATCCAGCAACCTGATTGGTTACGCCTGGCGCCAAACGTCCGACGGTACCCCTCATCCCGTCCTGGACCGCTTTCTCTACAGTGCGGCCCAGGTGGTGGAGGCCCACGGCTACCATTTGCTCACCTTTCTCATTGGCGAAGAATCCTCAGCTCTAGACGTGACCCCATACCAGGAATTGTATGCCCGGCGGCAGGTAGAGGGGTTCATTTTGGCCGATACCAACCACAACGATGCCCGTATTGCCTACCTTATGGCACAGGGGATTCCCTTTGCCTGCTTTGGCCAGGCCAACCCGGAGTGGGATTACTGCTGGGTAGATGTAGACGGCCGTTCCGGTATGACCACCGTGGTTAACCATCTAGTCGCGCGCGGCCACCGGCGCATTGCCCTCATCACCTGGCCCGAAGGCTCCCGCGCCGGTAACGATCGGGAGCAGGGCTATCTGAGGGGTCTGCAAACGGCCGGCATCCCCTTTGACTCCGCCTGGCTGGTGCGCGGCGAAAACGCCGTGCAGACGGGCGTCAATGCCATCTCCCGGCTAATGGCTTTGCCCGACGGGCAGCGACCCACGGCCGTGGCCTGCGTCAGCGACCAGATTGCCATCGGTGTCCTATACGGTGCCGGCGCGGCCGGCGGCCTCCAGGTGGGCAGCGACATCGCCATCACCGGCTACGACGACGCCCCCATGGCCGAATTTCTGCACCCGCCGCTGACCTCCGTACGCCAGCCCATTGCCGCCGTCGGCCAGCAGGTCATCGAACTGCTCTTAAAACAAATCAACGGCGACGAAATTGAAGAAAAAGGAATTTTGTTAGCACCGGAACTGATTGTGCGTGAATCGAGTTAGGCAACGATCACATCATGCCCACATGAAATAAAAACCGTGTACGTTAAATTTTTACCACAGAGAACACAGAGTACACGGAGATAAAAGCAAATTCTCTGTGTTCTTTGTGCCCTCTGTGGTGAGATACTGAAGGAACTATGACACTTAAAGGCGTAATTTTCGACTTAGACGGCGTTCTCACCGATACGGCCGAATACCATTACCGGGCCTGGCAGCGACTGGCCGATGAAGCAGGACTGTCCTTCGACCGGGCGGTCAACGAACAACTGCGCGGCGTTTCCCGGCGCGAATCGCTGCTGATTATCTTGGATGGTCAGGAAGTTGATGAAGAGACACTCCAGGAAATGATGGCCCGTAAGAACGGCTATTACCAGGAGATGCTGGATCAGGTCTCCTCCGACGATTTGCTGCCGGGTGTGGCTGCCCTGCTCGACGAGCTGGACGCGGCCGCCATTCCCTATGCCGTGGCCTCGGCCAGCAAAAACGCACCGGAAGTAGTGGAGCGGCTGGGCATTGCCCACCGGCTGGCCGCTGTTGCCGACGGCCACAGCGTCCCGCGACAAAAGCCGGCTCCCGACCTGTTTCGCCACGCCGCCGCCCGCCTCAATTTACCCCCCGACCACTGTCTGGTGGTCGAGGATGCCGGGGCCGGCATTGAAGCCGCCCTGGCGGCCGGGATGCCGGCGCTGGCCCTGGGACCGGCCGAACGGTTTAGTGACTGGTTGGGGTATTACGGCCGTTTGGCCCACCGCCCCAGTTTAGACGGCGTCACCCTGGCCGACATGGAAGCGATCATCGATCATGACGCCACCTGGAACGTCAACGAGACCGGTTTTGACCCGGCCCGCCAGCATCACATGGAGACGGTTTTTACCCTGGGCAACGGCACCTTTGCCAGCCGGGGCAGCCTGGAAGAAGGGTATCCGGGTGAGGGGGCGCTGACGTTGGCTCACGGTATTTTCGACGACGTGCCTATCGTTTTTACGGAATTGGCCAATTTGCCGGCCTGGTTTGAGTTGACGCTGCACATCAACGGCCAGCCCTTCCGCCTGGATGAGGGACAACTCCTTCATTTTTCGCGCACGCTCGACCAGCGCCAGGCGGTGTTGCAGCGCCACGTGCGCTGGCTGGCTCCTGACGGCACGCTGCTGGACCTCAGCTTTGAACGCTTTGCCAGCTACGCCCGGCCCCATGTGGCTGGGCTAAGGGTGATCGTTACGGCCGTTAACCAGCCCTGCGATCTCATCCTGACCACCGGCATCAACGGTCACGTGGCCAACCGGGACCCCGGCCTGAAAATGAACCTGCTCCACTGGCAGCATCTCGACCAGGGGCAGACGGACAGCGGCCAACTCTGGCTGCACAGCCGCACCCAGCACAGTGAGATTGAGTTGGGCACGGCGGCTGTTGTCACGGTGGATGGGGGGGAAACGGCCGTTGCCGGCCAACAATGTCCCGGTCAGCCCCGCTTTATCGTTAAACAAACCCTGCCCGCCGCCCAATCCCTCGTTGTGGAAAAGCTGGTCAGCTATACGGCCAGCCGCGATGACGTGCCCGATGCTGCCAACGTCGTAGACCGCGCCCTGAACCAACTGGACGGCCTGACTTACGATCAGCTTAAAGCCGAACACCTGACCGCCTGGGCCAACCTGTGGCAAGATTGTGACGTTGTTATCGAAGGCGACGACGAAGCCCAACTGGCCGT
>JAWOIM010000339.1:0-4602 GCA_046484685.1 Chloroflexota bacterium
GATTGTGTCGCCTGTCACAGCCAGCAGGCCCCGGCTAACCATTTTCCGGGACAATGTTCTACTTGTCACACGACGGACGGGTGGCGGCCGGCCAACTTTAACCACAGCGGTTTTAATGATTGTGTCGCCTGTCACAGCCAGCAAGCCCCGGCTAACCATTTTCCGGGACAATGCTCCACCTGCCACATAACACGAAAGTGGGATGATGTGGAGTTTAGTCACGATGGTTTTACCGACTGCCAATCTTGCCATAGACCACCTAACGATGAGGAGCATGTGCCACCTGTTGCCCAATGTTCAACGTGCCATACTGATACCAACCGTTGGCGTATCCGATAGATGATGCACAGTAATTTTGAACTAAAACTGAGCTTAATTGTCGTCTTGTTTCTGGTAGGGGTTTACGCTGTCTATCAGGCGGTAGCTGTACCGGCCGGGGGGCATCCTTTTGGCCATATGTTGGGTATTCTGGGCGCCACGCTCATGTTGATGACAGAGCTGCTTTACAGCGCCCGCAAACGCTGGCCTTTCCTCAAATTTGGCCAGGTTCGTTACTGGCTGTCTTTTCATATTTTTACCGGTATCGTTGGCCCAACGCTGGTTTTGATGCACACCGGCTTGCAGTTTCGCGGATTGGCCGGTTTTACCATGCTGCTGACGGTGATGGTAGTCGTGAGTGGTTTCCTGGGGCGCTATATTTACACGGCCGTTCCCCGCACGCTGGCTGGTATTGAAGTAGATCGGCGCAGCCTGGAAGCGGATGTTGAACAACTGAATGGTGAGCTGCATGCCTGGATGGTTGATAAATCGGCCCAGGTGCAGGCATTGGTGCGTCAGGAAACGGCCGTGTCTGCCAGCGTTTCTTCCCTTTCCTTTCTGGCAGTGCTAATGCGGCGCTGGCATGAATGGCGCAGCCGGCACCAATTGCGAACTGCCATACGCCGCTTGGACCGCGAAGAGCAGATTCGCCTGGCCGAAATCGAGCGACTGCTCCAGCAGCAGCAGCGACTGCTGCGCCAGATAAACTCACTGCAAACGGTGCGGCGCATGATGGGCTGGTGGCATACCTTTCATATTCCGCTGGGTCTTATTCTCTTTACAGCCATGTTTATTCATATTTTTGCCGCTTTATATTATAAAGGTTTTTGAAATGGCCCCCTTGATTGCTCGTGTGCTACAATTTTTGCGAGGAGACGCAGAAGGACCGCTTTTGCCGCCGCCTGACGATTCCGGTTTGTACCAGGTAACGGCCGATGCCAGCCGCTGTGTACAATGTGGCATTTGCGGCTATAATTGCCCCGTGGGTATCGAGGTGCGCGAATACGCCCGCCGCGGCCAAAACGTTACCGATCCCCGCTGTATTAGCTGTGGCGCCTGCATCGAAAAATGTCCGCGCGGCACGCTGCGCTGGGGCAAGGTTATTCTGATTCGTGAAGATAACAGCCTGGAAATTAACCCCGACGCTCTGCCCGATATGCTGCAACTGGCCCCCCGTAAATTGTAAAGTCAAAGCCTATGTCTGATAATCCCCACCACCCAGCCCATTATTTGATTGTTGGTAACGGTGCGGCCGGTTTGAGCGCGGCTGAGGTGATACGACGGCGTGATGATCGGGGCCGGATTACTATCATAACCAACGAACCCTACCTGTTTTATTCCCGACCCGGCATTGCTTACTTTATTTTGGGGCAAGTATCGGCCAAACAGATTATCTCGCGCACTGAAGCTTTTTACCGGGAACATCGTCTGGACCTGCGTCAGGGAACGGTCACTGGCCTTGATTTATCACAGCAGATTGCGTATCTGGATGGGACTGAGCCAATGGAGTATGATGTTTTGCTGCTGGCCACGGGGTCTACGGCCGTACCCGCCCCGTTTCCCGGTGCCGATCTGGATGGGGTGCTGACGCTGGATTCGCTAGATGACGCCAAACGAGTGATTGCTTACGGCCGCCGGGCCAAAACGGCTGTTGTGGTGGGCGGTGGCATAACGGCCATGGAACTGTCTGAAGGGCTGTGTCACCAAAGGGCGCGTACCTATCTGCTGCAGCGAGGTGACCGCATTTGGCCGCGCCTGTTTGATGAGCGCGAAGCAGCACTTATTGAACAGGCTGCCCAACATGAGGGCGTTCGTTTGCGCTACCAGGATGAAATTGAAGAAATAGTAGGACGGCGCGGTAAGGTCTGCGGTGTGCGCCTCAAAAGTGGCGACCAGCTATCCTGTCAGGTGGTGGGTGTGGCTATTGGGGTGCGTCCCAACCGGCAGTTGGTGGCCGGCCAACCGGTAGCGCAGGACAAGGGCGTGCTGGTCAATTCTTATATGCAGAGCAGTGTGCCCACCCTTTTTGCCGCCGGCGATTTGGCCCAGGTCCATGATCGCTGGACGGAGCAGCATCACCTGGACGTGTTGTGGCCCAGCGCCATTAATGAAGGCCGGGCTGCTGGCTACAATATGGTGGAGATGGCGAAAGGACGACCGCTTCGGTATGAATATCAGAAAGGCAGCCCCTTTAATGCCGCCTTGCTCTATGGCGTTCACCTGACTGTTATTGGCCAGGTTGGGAATGCCAGCCGCGAGCAGGCAGACCTGTCTTATCAGTCACGGGGTTCCAGCAATGTGTGGACGGCCCCTTTTAGCAGCAGCTATCGTTCGGCCTGGGATAGGCAGGGAACACAGTCGCTGCGTATTGTGATGAATAACGGCCGTATTGTTGGTGCCCTTCTTATAGGCAATCAAGAATTGGCCGATCCGCTGCGTCACTTGATTGAGACAGAAGCCGATTTATCCGCCTATGAATCGGACTTAATTCACAGTGGTGACCAGCTTCCCCAACGCCTGGCCCATCTCTGGCGCAGCTATTGACAACCAGTTTTCTAATTTGACGAATGGCAATAAAGGCTTAAAATCCTCACACTTCAAGAAGTGAGTTTGCCCATCATCGCTACATCAAATACAGATAATTTACGCAGTTTATTTGAATGATATTGTAAAATTGGCAGAAATTCCTGTTAGAAGTCCCAAAACTATTTTCCAGATAAGTATTGCCAGTCTGGATACGGTTTTTGGGTGCTACATGGATCTGACTGCGCTTAATTGTTAGGAGACAATATGAGCATGGGCACACCATCACGTATGAAAATTCAGCGTCCGCCGTCCATCGTCCATGGTCTATTTTCTAAGGAGGTGACAAACAACAATAATATAGCCCCCCATATTTTCATACTATTTTAGCAAGCCAGAGGATAATAAAATGAAAGATAAAACAATTAAGTTGCTATTCTGTTTAATATTAGTCATGGCGTTCGTCGCCGCCGTTGGCGCCCATTCTGATCAACCGGCCAGTGGCGAAGCAGCAGTGAGTGTGGACCATGAGCGTGTTTATAACCAGGCTAAAGGGGAAACTGAATCTGCATATTACATCATTCAGTTAGCTGATGAGCCACTGGCCACTTACACGGGCGGTACGGCCGGTCTGGAAGCTACCAGCCCCCTGGCCACCGGCACTCGTAAGTTGGATAGTAAAAGTCCTGCCAGTCTGGCTTACGAACAATTCCTGGCCGACAAACAAGATCAGTTTATTGCTGACATGAACAATTTGCTGGGGCGCACTATAGACATCAGCTTCTATTACCGCCACGCTTATAATGGTGTGGCTGCTTTTCTTTCCCCGGCCGAAGCCGCCCAGGTTGCTGAGATGGATGGCGTCATTTTGCTCTACCGTGAAAGCGAAGAAGAGCTTCTGACCGACGCCGGCCCTGATTTCCTGGGTGCGCCGTATATATGGGGTGGCAGCTACACCGATAGGGAGTACGCCTCTTCGCTAGATGGCAGTCAAGAAGTGCCGCCAAACGCTTCTGCCGCCACCGGCACCGGTACCTTTACCTATAACCTGTTGACTAATGAACTGACCTGGAATATTTCCCATGACGCTGTCGATGTGACTGGCGCCCACATCCATTCTGGAGCGGCGGGCGTCAATGGGCCTGTCGAAGTTCCTCTGGACCATACCGTGAACCCGATGGTTGGCTCGGCAACATTGACCGAGGCTCAACAGGGGATGCTGGCTAACCAGGCACTCTACGTCAACGTTCACACAACAGCCTTCCCTGGTGGTGAAATTCGGGGTCAGATAATCCCCAATGGCACCATGGGTGAAGGTATCATCATTGGTGTGATTGATACCGGCATCAACTCCAGCCATCCTTCTTTTGCCGCTGTTGGTGATGATGGCTATGAACACACTAACCCCTACGGTTCTGGTAATTATGTTGGGTATTGTGTGGATAACCCTTCATTTTGTAATGACAAATTGATTGGTGCCTGGGCTTTCCACGCCTCTTCTACCAATCCCGAAGATGCCAACGGTCACGGCAGCCACACGGCAGGTACAGCCGGCGGTAACTTCTTGCAAGAACCGGTTTTGCATGCGCCCACGCAAGCCTACACCTTTACCACTGTCTCTGGTGTAGCGCCCCATGCCAACATCATTGCTTACCAGGTCTGTGTGCCTTCCTGCCCCACAACGGCTACGACAGCCGCTGTGAACCAGGCGGTTATTGATGGCGTGGATGTGACCAACTACTCTATCAGCGGTGGGACTAA
>JAWOIM010000644.1:0-7975 GCA_046484685.1 Chloroflexota bacterium
TTAGAATCGGCAGTTGTTGTAACATCACTAAGCATCGCTGCCGTTTATTTTACTCTTCTCTGTGGCTATACGAAAATCTGCGAGATGCTGGCCACCGTACAAGGTTTCAGCAGGAGTAGCCAGCGATGGAACAACAACTTCTTGCCTTCTTACAACATATTGAAAGCAAATCACGGTATTCAAATAATACAACAGCCGCTTATAAAAATGACCTCGGCCAATTTTTAGCGTTTTTGCAACAAAGCTCCTTTGCCCACCTCACTACCTGGAACGAAATTACTGAGGAGGTGGTCAACAAATATGTTGATTATATGAAGACCGACACAACGTATGCTTCTTCTACGGTAGCCCGTAAAGTGGCTGCTGTTAAATCCTTCTTCAACTATCTCGGTGCCCGCGACCTGATTGCAGAAAATCCGGCCACAGATGTAGATTCTCCCAAAGTTAAAAAACGGCTGCCGCAAACATTGACCCCTGAAGAAGTTGAAAGGCTGCTGGCGGCCCCTAACCACAAAGAGTCACCCAAAAACTTGCGTGATGCTGCCCTGCTGACCGTTCTTTATGCCACCGGTATGCGCGTCACCGAAGTTGTCTCCCTGTCAGTTGATGATATTGATCTGGATAACCAGGTTTTAAAATGCCCTGGTGACAATGAAGAAACACGCCAACTTCCCTTTAATAAAAAAACCCATGCTATCCTGGAAGCTTACTTAAGCGTCGGGCGTCCTAATCTGGTTAAGGAAAAAACAGAGTCGGCTTTATTCTTAAATCACCGCGGCCAACAGCTAACGCGCCAGGGTTTATGGCTTATCATTAAAGCGTATGCCCGCCAGGTAGGTCTCAATCAGGCGGTTACACCCCATACGCTGCGCCACAGTTTTGCCGCCCACAAGCTAAACAGTGGCTCTGATCTACAAGAAGTACAAAAGCTGCTGGGTCACGCCAACATTTCTACCACACAAATTTATTCGCAACTGAATGAAGAACCCAGCAAAAAGGAAGAAGCAGGCGGTTAGCCCAATTGAACAATGAGTCAATTTATCACCTCGGCCCAAATTGATGAAGCGGTAACGGCCGTTCGCCAACACTCCAGCAGAACGCCAACCATTGGCCTTGTCCTCGGCTCTGGCCTTAGCGGGCTGGCCGACGCCATCCCCGAACCCGACATCATCAGTAGTGCCAACATTCCCCACTGGCCCACCTCTACCGTGGCCGGTCATCAGGGGCAGCTTATCATCGGTGCGCTGCAAGGCAAAACGGTGCTGGTACTGAAAGGGCGCTCCCACTACTACGAAGGTTACAGCATGAGCCAGATTACGCTGCCCGTGCGCGTTATGCACCGGCTGGGTATCAACACCCTTATTGTGACCAATGCAGCCGGTGGTATCAACGCCGATTTTACCCCTGGGGATATCATGCTCATTCGTGATCATATCAATTTGCCGGGCATGGCCGGCCGCAACCCGCTGCGCGGCCCTAACGATGACAGCGCCGGACCTCGATTCCCCGATATGACCCAACCCTATGACCCAGCCCTACGCCAGTTGGCCCACAGCGCTGCTGTTGAACTGGGCTTTACCCTGCAAGAAGGCATCTATGGCTACGTTGCTGGTCCCAGTTACGAGACGCCCGCTGAGCTGCGTTTTTTACGCACCATCGGTACCGATGCCGTGGGCATGTCTACCGTTCCCTCTGTCATTGTGGCTCGCCATGCCGGGATGCGCGTCATTGGCTTTTCCACCATCACCAACATGGCCGTGCCCGATCCCGCTCCTGGAACTATTCTCACTCACGAAGAAGTACTAGAGACGGGCAAAATTGTCATCCCCCGTTTGACAGCTCTCATACACACCCTTATCAAGCGGCTTTAGCATAAGAAAAAGCCTATAGATTGGCTTCTCCGTTTGCGTATCTAGCCGTGTACCCCTTTAATTACCACATGGATGCTGTTTATATTTTTCTCATTCGCAATGATGTCTGGATTTATATCCTGTCTGCTTTTGGCCTGTTCTGGTATGCCAGCGAGCTAATACGTGCTCACGGTATCTTGCGCCAGGCTATGTTCAATCTGGAACGAGAAACAGGCCAGCGCAAGCGTAATAATGCCCTCTTTTTTATTATCCTTCTCTCCTCCATTGTGGGCGGGGTCTATTACGTCAACAATTCAATAGCTCCCACGCTGCCGGCCACGCTGCAGCGTGCGCCCACCCCCACGCCAGACCCGTTGAGCAGTCCGGTTATACGGTCAACGCCACAGCCAATCCCAGGAGGCGATAACGACATTCAACCGCGACCACCTGTGGCCCCCACCGTTACCCTGCCCAGTGCCAGCAGTCCGGCCCAACCAGATTTAGAACCAGAGCCGGGCGAAGCGCCGCCCCCACCGCCTGTCGATGAGCCAACGCCCACACCCTTTGTAGGCTGCACGATGGCCCTACGTATTGACGATCCGCTCGACGGTGCCGTCATCGACGGCCCCATTACCTTTTTGGGGACGGCTAATACGGCCGCTTTTGGATACTATGAACTGGAAGCCAACGGACCAGAAACGGGCGGAGCCTGGGCCAACTTGTTGGGGCGACGTATCGATCAGCCGGCGATTGACGGCTTTTTAGGCAATGTCGATCTGCGTGACTGGCAATCTGGTCCCTATTTGATTCGTCTGGCTACCTATGACAATATTGGCTTCCAAACCGGCGTTTGTGTTATTCAAGTCACGTTAGCTAACGAATAAAGTCACTTGCGCCGGTATCCCTTATTCCCTACAATGAATCTACGGCGTAAGCATTCATTTACCTTGACAATGGAATGCTTGCCAATTGTTTTTGCCTACCGTCTATTTACCTCATCAACCATAAGGAGACCCTATGGATAAGAAAACATTGATAGAAAATCTTAATCAAGACCTCGCCGACGAACTCGGCGCGATAATTCAATACATTACCTATGCAGCCAAAGTAACCGGTCCTTACCGTCCCCAACTCTCCACCTTTTTCCTGGAAGAAGTTGCCGACGAACAGCTACACGCCCAATTCCTGGCCAACAAGATTGTGGCCCTGGGTGGCGAACCGACAACAAACCCATCGGCTGTAGCCAAAGCAAGTAACAACAAAGAAATGCTGGAGGCTGTGCTGGCTGCCGAAACGCAAGCCGTCGAAAATTATAGCAAACGGAGTGAAGAAGCTTCTGCCTTTGGCGACAAAGGGTTGGCCGTTCAGCTTGAAGATATGGTCAGCGATGAAACAGAGCATATGGAAGAAACGCGGCGTATTTTGCAGGATTGGCCGCTTTAACCAGTAGTCAGTAGTCAGTAGTAGCGGTGAACAGTGATCAGGCGGTCGTTTGGCCGATTGGTTACTGTTCACTTTTTGTTTCGTAGAAGCAGAGCTGGGTATTGCCGTAGGTGCGGCTGTCAGTCAGTTGCAGGCGTGTCAGGGATGGCTCTTCGTACTCTTTGGGGTCGATTTGCACAATGACAACTCCTTGGGGGGCGAGGTAGGCCAACGGCCGTTTATCCACCACCCGCAACACTTCCAGCCAGATACCCTGATACTGCGGGGGGGCCACGTAGATAATATCAAACAAACGGCCGTTAACCTGATCCAGATAGCGAAAAGCATCTATGCCAATTACCTCTGCCCCCGCCGTTAGCCTGGTCTGCTGTAAATTGGCGTGAATGGTACGGATAGCGGCCCGTGCCCTGTCTGTAAATACCACCTCACTTGCCCCCCGGCTCAGCGCCTCAATCCCCACCTGCCCCGTCCCGGCAAACAAATCCAGCCAGCGCGTCCCGGCCACCTCCCCCAGAATATTAAACAGACTCTCCTTTACCCGGTCCATCATCGGCCGGGTTGTATCGCCCGGAACCCGCTTCAATCGTACCCCTTTAGCCTGTCCGCTTATAACTCGCATCTATTAACCTCTCACTCTATTCAACCACAGTTACCGTAAACAAGTGGTAATTATCCCCCACCTGACGGCCGTTTTCCACCAACGGCAAGCGCCACCCTTCCGTCTGCACCCACAGCCCGACAGAGAGCGTATACTCACCCGGCGGCACCCCCTCTGGTACAACAAGATGATGCCGGTCCAGCACATACTTATCCAGCGGCCAGCGGCGGGTAGGGAATTCGCCGGGGTTAATTTTATCAGACTGGTTAACCGGAAAACCGTCGGGAGCCAGCAAATGGACAAAAACCTGGTAATTGATCGCCAGTTCATGCTTCGCTTTCCAATAGAGCAGCACCTCTATGGCCTCACCAGGGCAAACTGTCCGGCTGCCCGAATCATAGCCAATCAAGGCGATCTGGTCGCCAAAATCAGCAAAGACCTGCTGTTGGGCCGGGGCAGCCTCAAAGCCGGTAGAATGATAATGGAGTAGATTGAGCGGCTGCAGAATGAGGAGGAAAACGGCCGTTATCCCCCCTACCGTCCACAATACCGGCCGCTCCCAGCCCGGCCAGACGACTGCCTCAACCAGGGGTCGCCGCCACAAAAACGCGCCGCTGAGGAGCAGCAACAGCGACAGGCCGGCCAATACCCAGCCGACCGTGCGCGGCAGCGTCGACCCAAAACGCACCTCGACCAGATGCTCGCCGGCCGGCACCGGAATGACAATGAACCCTTCCGGCTGGCCCAACTCTGTCTCAATTAAGGCCCCATTCAACCAGGTTCGCCAGCCGGGAAAATCAAAGAGGAAAAGCCGCAGCCGGAACGGTTCTGGTGTCGACACTTGATAACGAAAATAGAGCGGCGTTACTTCAGTGGCTTCTACAATGGTGCCTTCCGGCAGCGTGGGGCGATTGACCCGGTCCAATACCCCATCCTGGCCAAAACCGGCCACCACCGCCCCATTCCGTCCCGGAAGCATATCAACGGTGGCCGGTACAAAGTCGGCCGTAGACGTGGTGCCCACCCAGCGGCCGGAATTTTCTAGCAGCGTCAGCCGCAGCCGGTTGACTTCGCCAAAGTCGGGCCAGGGAGCGGGTTGGCTTAGGGGCAGCCCCAAAAGCAGGGGCAGGGCCACTAACAGGGCCGTTATCCACTCCATGCGCTCACCCCAATACGGCCGTAACAGGGACAGCAGCGCTGCTGTGGCCGCCCCGGCCAACAGCGCCAGGCAGAGCGCGGCCGCTCCTAACAGGCGCCAGGGAAATTGAAAATAGGGCAAGATGGGCACGGCCGTCCACACCGGCTCCGACAGCGGCAGCATCAAAAAGAGCAGCAGGGCCAATGACAGGGCAAAAAAGGAGAGATGGTAAGCATGAGCCACACGCCGCAGCAGAAGCAGCAACAGGCCCAGGCCGCCCAACAGCCATTGGGCAAGGCCCAGACTAAAACGAAACACCGGCTCTGTGGCTCCCCAATCCAGCCAGCCGGGGAAAGCCAACATTTCTCGCAGCGACAAAAAATGGGTGCGAAAATCGAAGTTATCCCCCTGGCCCAGGAGGGTGTCTAACTCTACCGCATTGCGTTCCAGCAGCAGCGGCAGCCAAAAAAAGGCGGACAGCCCCAGCCCCAAGCCCAGCAGCAGCCAGAGGGACCAGATAGGAACGGCCGTACCATGCCTATTCCCCAACGAATTAAAGTGAACAACATGATCCGTTTGCCGGTCCGCCTCAACCCAATAACGGGATTTGAAAGAGTGCGCGGCAGCCGGCAGCGTGTGCCAGATAACCCAGCCACCCAACAAACAGCCGAAAAGCACGGCCATCAGGTTGTGGCTCAAAATAACGGCCGCCACTGCCAGGGCCGCCCCTATCCAGACCCCTGGCCCGCCGGTACGCCGCCAGCGGTCCAGCGCCCACAGAGCCAGCGGCAGCACCCCCAGGCTAAGGGATTCGGCCAGCACCCCGCGTGCATGGGGGTCAATAAACTGGACATAAGGCGCGTAGAGGTAAACGGCCGTGGCTACATACCCGGCCGGTCGGCCCCAATTATCGCGCACAAAGCCGTAAACGCCCACGGCTGCCAGCAGCAATCCCACCACAAAAACAAACTTGACTCCGATCACCGCATCAAACCAGGGCAGCCGCTCTAGGGGCAGGCCGGCATAATAGGCCAACGGTGCGTAATAGTTAAAGATGGGATAGCCATAGCCATGATAAAAATCTGGTGCCCAACGCGGATACCACTCCCCACCGGCCACCAGATAGCCCAGTTCCATCAGGCGAAAAATGTGGAGTTCGGCATCCGTTTCTTGAGGCAGGCTGGCCCGGCTGATAAAAGGCCAGATGGCGATCAGGGCAATGAGTAAAACTAATAGATAACCGGGATCGAGACGCCGGCGCAAAAAAGTAAATGGTGAGAAGGAAGTCGTAAAAAGTCTCATGTAAAAACAAAGCGTGATACGTGACCAAAATCACGTATCACGCATCACGTTTCATATTTCAGGGTTGGTAGATCACACTCAACCGGCGATCAAATCCACTATATCGTCGGGATTATCAGCAACCTGAACCCCGGCATCGCGCAGGGCCTCGACCTTGGATTCGGCCGTGCCGGAATTACCTTCGACGATAGCCCCGGCATGACCCATACGACGACCGGGAGGGGCTGTACGACCGGCAATGAAAGCGGTCACCGGCTTACTCATATGCTGGGCAATATAAGCGGCTGCCTGCTCTTCAGAATCGCCCCCAATCTCACCAATCAGGATAACCTGCTCGGTACCAGCGTCTTCTTCAAACAGTTGCAGGACGTCAATAAAGCTGGTGCCGTTAATGGGGTCACCACCGATACCGACACAGGTTGATTGGCCAATACCCCGCTCCGTCAGGGCAAACATCACCTCATAGGTCAATGTGCCGCTGCGAGACACCAGCCCTACGCTGCCCGGCCGGGCAATGCTGGCCGGAATAATGCCTACTTTAGCCTCACCCGGCGTCAGCAAGCCGGGGCAGTTTGGCCCAATCAGCCGGCTGTTTTTGGTATCCAGATAAGCCCGGACCTTAATCATATCCAGCACAGGAATATGCTCGGTAAGGCAAACAATTAGCTCGATACCGGCATCGGCTGCTTCGTAAATAGCATCGACGGCAAACCGGGCCGGCACGAAGATAACCGAAACGTTGGCCCCGGTCACTTCTACCGCTTTTTTAACCGTGTTAAAAATCGGCACTTTCTGATCTGTATTAAACCATTGGCCCCCTTTACCGGGGGTGACGCCGCTGACCACGTTGGTACCATAATCGATCATCTGCTCGGTGTGGAAGGTGCCTTCACGGCCGGTAATACCCTGCACCAGCAGTCGTGTATTTTTGTTAACTAATATACTCATGGTTGCTCCTTTAGCTCTTAGCTGCCTGAACAGCTTTGCGGGCGGCGTCAGAGAGGGTAACGGCCGTTTCCATCTCTGCCTCGGCCAAAATCTCCAGCCCTTCTTCGGCATTGGTCCCGGCCAGACGGACCACCATGGGCACATCTGTTTCTACCTGGTCCAGGGCCTCAATAATGCCACGCGCCACCTCATCACCCCGTGTAATACCGCCAAAAATATTGATCAAAACGGCTTCCACTTTGGGATCAGACAGAATAAGGCGCAGGGCTGTAGCGACCTGTTCGGCTTTGGCTCCACCCCCTATATCCAGAAAATTGGCCGGTTCACCACCAAACAATTTGGTAATATCCATCGTGGTCATGGCCAGGCCGGCCCCATTGACCATACAGCCAATATTGCCATCAAGCTGAATAAAGCTGATACCGCTGAGGCGGGCTTCTCGCTCAGCCTCCGGCTCCTCATCCGTGTCACGCATTTCGGCCAGGCGTGACTGCCGCGTGAGGGCATTCTCATCAATAGACATCTTACCATCAACGGCCAGCAGCTTGCCTTCGAGAATGTCTGGCGGAAATTGTTGATCCGCTTGGGCATGATGAAATGCCAGTTCTGGCGCCTGCTGAGGCCGTTATTATTGGCAAAAGCAACATACCTTTAACCAATACAGGCGATGCCTTGTTTCATCTTGCCTTCTTTGAA
>JAWOIM010000680.1:0-6450 GCA_046484685.1 Chloroflexota bacterium
CGCTGACCTTTGGGCCGGCGGCTATTGGTACCTATAACGTTGAGTTCCGCGTGGACAGCAAGAGCGGTGCTGATGAGGATCCTAACGCCCAGGATGGGGATGTGCTGGGCGTCTTTACCGTGCTGCCGGCCGGCTGTGGCGTCGCTATTGCCGACGTAACCATTAGCGGCGACAGCACGGGTGAGGTGGGAAATATTTATCCTTTCACCACGGCCGTTTATCCTCTCACCGCCACCATCCCCATCACCTATACCTGGACGCCGGAACCGGACACGGGGCAGGGTTTCCCCAATGCCGCCTACAACTTTGATCAGGCCGGCGAATATATCATCGCTGTGCAGGCAGAGAACTGCGGCGCCTTTGCCGCCGATGTTCACACCATCCGCATCAGCAGCGGTCCGGACGCGGATTTGAGTATACACAAAACGGCCCCGGCCACGGCCGTTGCCAACCAGCCCATCACCTACACCCTCACCATCACCAACAGCGGGGCCATGACGGCCACCAATCTGCTGGTGCGCGATACGCTGCCCGGCGGGGCCACCTACCTCGGCGGCGGGACGCTGATTGGTGGTGAAGTGCAGTGGAACCTGGCTGAACTAGGTGGATTTGGTCAAACGGCCGTTGTCAGCTTCACCGTCAGTGCCCAAACGAGTATCGTCAACAACGAGTACAGCGTGGAGGCCGATGGGGGAGTCAGCAGCCAGAACAACAGTCCGGTAGAAACGCGGCTGGTGGATGCTCAGGTGGACTTAACGGCCGTGACTACCGGCACGCTAAGTTATACGGGCAGCGACGGCAGCAGCCAACTGCTCTTCCCCGGCGGCTCCGTCTTTGCCGATACCCTCATTACCTATGATGCGCTAAGCAGCCCGCCCAACTGGGGCAGTATCCCCTATGCCGGCCGCGCCTTCCACCTGGACGCTTATCAAAATAACAGCCTGCTCAGCAGCTACCGCCTGTACGAAACGGCCCACATCAGTCTGAGCTACGATCCGGCCGCGCTCAACGGTATCAGCGAATCTGCCCTCACCCTCTACTACTGGGAAAATGATGAATGGCAGCGCGGCGGCGTCAGTTGTACCACCGACAGCAGCAGCCAGATGGTCCACTGCCAGGTCAATACGCCGCTGATAACCAGCTATGCCCTGGCCGAAGGAGGATATACCCTCTACCTGCCCATTATCGTCAACCAATTCCCACCCACGCTGCCCTACGCCCAGATTAACGGCATCAGTCTGAGCGGCAGCAGCTATGCCACCACCTTCCAGACCGTTGGTTTTGTGCCGGAGATGCCCGGTCAGCACGTCCACTTCTTCTTCAATACCGTGCCGCCGGAGCAAGCGGGTGTACCGGGATCTGGTCCCTGGGTTGTCTATGCCGGCCCCAGCCCCTTCACCGGCTACGGCGTGGCCGACCGGCCGGCCGGGGCCACCCAGATGTGTATCCTGGTAGCCAACCACGACCACAGCGTCATCCAGGGCACGGGCAACTGTTACAACTTGCCCTAAGTTGAGAAGACGAGGGACGAATTGGTGATTCGTCCCTCGTTTCCTTTTTGTTTAGCGGGGGGTGTAAGCGGCCAGGATGCGGTCCATCATTTCGTTGACGTTTTCATCCACACGGCGGCGGCTTTCGTCGGCATCAAACCAGGCCAGGGTGCGCCGGATGCCTTCGCGGAAGGGGATGACGGCCTGAAAGCCGGGCACAAACGTCTTGATTTTGCTGTTGTCGAAGATGACGCTCCACGATTTATCCCCCAACAGGCTGCCGCGCTTCTCCGGGGCCACCTGGGCAATGAAGTCAGAAGGGATGTGGACGATACGGGCTTCAACACCAAGTGCCCCGGCGATGGTCTGGTAGATTTGATCCCAGGTGAGCAGTTCGTCGCTGGTGATGTGAAAGGCATGGCCCAGGGCCTGGGGATTCCCGATTAGCCCCAAAAGGCCGCGGCCAAAATCTTCGGCATGGGTAACCACCCAGAGGGAGGTTCCGTCACCGTGGACAATGATGGAACGGCCGTTCAGCAGTCTATCTGCCAGGGTGTAACAGCCCCAGCCGCCCAGGGCGATGGGAAAATTCGGATCGTAGGTAAGCGAAGGCCGCACGATGGTGACGGGAAAACCCGCCTCGCGGTAGGCCTCCATCAGCCGCAGCTCGCAGGCGATTTTCAGGCGCGAATATTCCCAGTAGGGGTTGTGCAGCGGGGTTGATTCAGTAATGATGGGCTGAGCCGGTGGTTTTTGGTAGGCAGAGGCAGAGCTGATAAAAATGTATTGGCCGATCTGCCCCTGGAAGAGAGCCAGGTCGCGCTCGATGTCGGCCGGCGTGTAGGCAATCCAGTTGACCACGACGTCAAAATGCAGGCCACGCAGGGCAGCGTTTACTTCTTGGGGCTGCCGAATATCGGCCGTGAGGCTGTGACAGCCGGGTATGTTGACCGCTCGCTGCCCCCGATTGAGCAGGTAGAGATTCAGCCCACTAGCCACCGCCAGACGAGAAACGGCCGTGCTGATAAACCCGGTGCCGCCAATAAATAGTACGTTCATACTCTCTCTTTGTTATTGGACAATGGACGATGGACGAGGGACGATAGGGATAACCATCCCTACTCTTTAACGATTGCGCGTGGCCACGTCAAAAATAACGGCCGCTGCCAGCACCGCTCCGCGCACAATATATTGGTAAGAAATGCCAATCCCCATCAGGTTCATGCCGCTGGTGAGAGAAGCCATCACCAGGGCACCAATGAGCGCCCCCGTTACCCGGCCCACGCCACCGGCGGCCGAAACGCCACCGACAAAAGCAGCCGCAATGGCGTCTAGTTCAAATAGCGTGCCCGCTGTTGTGGTCGCCGATTGCAGGCGAGAGGCAAACAACATGCCGGAAAGAGCCGCCAGCATCCCCATCTGGCTAAAGACAAAATAGGTGATGCGCTGCACGTTGACGCCGCTCAATTGGGCGGCTTCCGGGTTGCCGCCGACGGCATAAATGTGCCGCCCCAACACCGTTTTGGTGGTCATAAAGCTGTAGATGCTTACGACCACCAACATAACAACCACCGTCCAGGAGAGACCGTTATAGCCGGCCAATACCCAGGTCATCCCGCCAATGAGCAGCGCTATAAAGGCCAGTTTCAAAATGAAGATGTTCAGGGGCAAGACTTCAAATTGATAGGCTTGTTTCGTGCGACGGCCGTTTATCTCTCCAATCACGTACAAGATAATCCCTATAATGCCTACCAGCAGCGTCACCTTATGCAACTCCGGTAAAAATTCGATGGGGAAATCGGGGATAAAGCCGTTGCCAATAGCATTAAAGGCTCTATTGCTAATAATGATCGTACCGGTTTGTTCCGTCACCACCAGAATGGCCCCCCGGTAAATGAGAAAGCCGGCCAGCGTGGCCACAAAGGCCGGAATGCCTAAACGGGCCACCAAAAAACCAGGAACCAGGCCCAAGGCTGCCCCGATTAACAGGACAACAGGAATCACTACCCAGACAGGCCAGTCCCAAAACGCCATGGCAATAGCGGCCACCGCGCCCATAAACCCGGCTAAAAAGCCGACCGACAAATCAATATGACGGATCACGATAATCAGCGTCATGCCGATGCCTAACACCGCGATATAACCGGATTGGTTGAGCAAATTGCTGATATTTCGCGAAGAAATAAAAAGTCCGTTAGTAAAATAGGCGAAGACGATCCAGATCACAAATAAGGCAATAAACATGCCATAGTCGCGGATATTCTCTCGCAGCACTTTCTGTAAATCTTTGACGAAAGTCATCTTAAACTCCTCAATTCATCGTTGCCAGGCGCATAATTTTTTCCTGGGTTGCTTCTTCCACGAGCAGTTCCCCCGTAATCTTACCGGCGGCCACGACGTACACCCTGTCGCTCATCCCCAGAATTTCGAGGAGTTCCGAAGAGATCATGATGATGCTCATTCCTTGCTCCACAAGTTTATTCATTAATGTATAGATCTCAAATTTGGCCCCAACGTCAATGCCGCGTGTAGGCTCATCCAGAATCAAAATGCTGGGTTTCACAAATAACCATTTAGCCAGGGAAACCTTTTGTTGGTTACCGCCGCTCAAGTTAGATACTTTTTGTTCAATTGTAGGCGTTTTAATGTTGAGCGAAGCTTTGTATTCATTGGCAACCTGAATTTCCGCATTTTGATCCATAACCCCGTGCCGCGCCAATTCGCGCAAATTGGCTAAGGTCACATTTTGTTTCACATCCTGGATCAAAATCAAGCCATTCCGTTTACGATCTTCAGACACATAGGCTACGCCGGCATCGATGGCCTCTTTGGGGTGCTTAAAACGGCGCATTTGGCCGTTTATGAACAGGTCGCCTGTGACCTGATAGCCGGCGGGATTGCCAAAGATACTGAGAGCTAACTCAGTACGTCCCGATCCCATCAAACCGGAAAAGCCCACAATCTCCCCTTTTTTCACGTTAAACTGGTTATTTTGAAGGATCGTACGTTCCACGGCCGGATCATAAGCAGTCCAATTCTTGACCTCCATTACAATCTCCTCAGAGCGTTGATGGGAGCGATGCGGGTAGATATTGTTAATTTCACGACCTACCATGTGCTTGATAATAATTTGCTCCGAAGTCTCCCCCTTACGTGCATCCAGCGTACAAATAGTTTTTCCGTCTCGCAAAACGGTGACAGAGTCGGCTATTTCCATGATCTCTTTTAGTTTGTGGGTGATCATGATACAGGTAACCCCCTGCGCTTTCAGCTCCCGCAGCAAACTGAATAAGTTATCCACGTCTCCTTCATTGAGGGCGGAGGTTGGCTCATCAAGAATAAGCAGGCGTACATCCTTGCTCAATGCTTTGGCAATTTCAACCAACTGCTGTTTCCCTACGCCCAGTTCTTTAACTTTAGCAGCGGCATTGACGTTCAGTTTCACCTTTTTCAACATCGCCGTGGCTCTCTTAATCGTTTCGTTCCAATTGACGCGCAGGCCCTGGGCAATTTCATTCCCCAGAAAAATATTTTCATAAATCGTCATTTCGGGAACCAGCGCTAATTCCTGGTAAATAATGCTAATGCCGGCCTTTTCACTGTCGCGGATGCTGCCAAACTGTTGTAGTTCCCCACCAAAATAGATTTCCCCACTGTATTCTCCGTGGGGATAAACACCGCTCAAGACTTTCATTAACGTGGACTTGCCAGCACCGTTTTCTCCCACCAGGCAATGGATTTCTCCCTCCTTCACGCGAAAACTGACGTCATCCAGAGCCTTCACGCCGGGAAACGTTTTGGTAATGTTTTTCATTTCCAGTATGATGTTGTCTTCCATCCCCAACTCCACTTTCTAGACAGTTAGTTATACACACATTTTCCTGAGGAAAGGTGATGGATTTAACCCACCCATCACCTTTCCTATTTTATCAGGATGCGCTGTTTTAGGGCAGGTCGGTAAAGTCAGAAATATTGTAGTAGCCGGAATCAATCAGGGCAGCACGTACATTGTCGCGATCGACGGTGACCACCAGAGATTGGATGGCGGGCACGTCAACAACACCATTGTTGTAAGCCCCTTGCGCAGCCGGTGTCTGATCTTGCAGCAGGGCGATAGCAGCATTGATGGCATCATTGACCAGGGTCCGCACATCTTTGAAGACGGTCATGGATTGACGGCCGTCAATGATGTATTGCACCGAGGCTTTCTCCGCATCCTGGCCGGTCACAATAAAGCTGGTCACGTCGCGGTCGGTGGCAAAGGTATCAGCAATGGCGCGGGCCGTGCCGTCATTGGGAGCCAGGATAAAAACATCCCCCTTGTCGGCTTCACCGGCGGCCGTCAGGTTTGCTTCGGCCAGGTTCTTGGCCGTGTTGAAATCCCAGTTGGTGGTGATTTGACCCAGGATCCTGGCATACTCGTCACGGGTCAGCTCGGCTTTGTCTTGCAGGTTCACAGCTTCGCTGGAGTTCTTGATGACGAAAGTGCCGTCGGCAATCTTGGGCTGCAATACGCTCCAGGCGCCTTCAAAGAAGATGAAGGCGTTATTGTCAGAGGAAGCCCCCGCATAGAGGTAGAGCGGGTTGTCCGTCCCGCTGGCGTTGTCCACCAGGTACTGCGCCTGCTGCGCCCCCACAGCCAGGCTGTCAAAGGTCACATAGTAATCAACCGCATCGGTATCACGAATGAGACGGTCATAGGAAATGACCTTTACGCCGGCCGCCTGGGCCACTTCAGCCGCCGCTGCCGCCGCCGTGCCATCATGCGGGGTGATAATAAGGACCTGAACGCCTTTGGTGATCAAATCTTCCACGTTGGCCCGCTCTTTGGCAGAATCCCCCTGGCTGAAGAGGATTTCCACTTCATAACCGGCGGCTTCCAGCGCCTCTATGAAGCGTGTTTCATCCTGTACCCAGCGGGGTTCATCTTTGGTCGGCAGCACAATGCCTACTTTACCGG
>JAWOIM010000784.1:0-3561 GCA_046484685.1 Chloroflexota bacterium
TGGACAAGCTAAAAGAAAAGGTGGACGAAGATACAAAACTGGTCGCCGCCAGCGCCATCCAGTTTTTCAGCGGGCATCGCACAGATTTGCTGGAAATCGGCCGTTTTTGCCACGAGCGCGTCATCCTCTTTGTGGTAGACGCTATTCAAGCTGTTGGCCACATGCCTATCGACGTGCAGACCATGCACATCGACGCGCTCGTGACCGGCGGTCAAAAATCGCTTCTGGGTCCGCCGGGCATTGGCTTTATGTATGTACGACGCAGCCTGGCTGAAAAGCTGCGCCCCCGTTTCCTCGGGGCCAACGCCACTGTCGATTTTCTCCACTGGCTCAATTATGACCTGACGCCCCTGCCCGCCGCCCAACGCTTCAACAGCGGTACACCCAACCTGGTCGGCCTCTTTGGGCTACACGAAAGTGTGGGCCTGCTGCAAGAGCTGGGACTGCACGATATCGACCAGCACACGCGCGGCCTGGCCGCCAATGCCATTGAGCAGCTTCAGTCCCTGGGTTATGAAGTGATTACACCCTATAGGGACGGCCAGGCTCCCGGCCCCATCGTTACCTTCCGCAGCCTGCTGGATAATACAGCCACCGATGCCCTGGTAGCCCAACTGGCTGCGCAAAATGCCTTTGTCGTTAAACACCTGGATCCGACCGGCAACCCTTACATTCGCCTCTCATTCCACGGCTACAATACATTGGCTGAAGTGGAGCGGTTTATGGAGCTGTTGGGGCGTAGTGTATAACCAAAAACACTCACCACAGAGGGCACCGAGAACACAGAGTTTTTCTCTTTTGCTCTGTGCCCTCCGTGTTCTCTGTGGTGAAGAATTAACCCACAAGGCGCAAACTTGTACTGAGCACAGTCGAACGTATTTTGCAGAGTAACGGTGTAGTGCGTACTAGCCGAAGGTTAAAGCCGGCTCAGTGCGGCAAATGCTTTCCCACCAGGGACGGATGCGCCCGCCGGCCGGACGGCCGATCCATTCCTCAATATCGTAGACAATCTCCCACAACATATCAAAATCAACGCCCGTGCCTAAGCCCATCTTGTAGGCCATAAAGACCAAATCTTCGGTAGCCAGATTGCCGGCCGCGCCGGGAGCGAAGGGGCAGCCGCCCAGGCCCCCTACGCTGGTATCAAAAATGCGCACACCGGCCTGGATAGCGGTAACAGCGTTGGCCAGTCCCAGCGCCTGTGTGTCGTGCAGATGCACGGCCAGTTTGTCCATATCCAGCCGGCGTCCAAGCTGCTCCATTAAACGGCCGACTTCCAGCGGGTTGGCGTGGCCAATGGTATCGGCCACAGCCATCTCATCGACGCCCATTTCCCATAATTCTTCGGCGACGGCAATGGTGCGCTGCGGCGGCGTTGGCCCCTCAAAGGGGCAGACCCAGGCCGTAATCAGGTAAACCCGACTGCGAATGCCATCTCGTTTGGCCTGGGCCAGCAGGTCGCGCGTAATGTCAAGCGCTTCCTGGGTACTCATGCGCGTGTTTTTCTGGCTGAGGGTGTTGCTGACGGCCACGCCAAAGGCCATGGAGCGGCAGCCGGCGGCAAGGGCCCGGTCGTAGCCGCGCTGATTGAAGACGAGGCCGACAAACTCAACGGCCGTTGTTTCCCCATATTTTTCCAGCGCCGTGGCCATCACCTCATCGGCGTCGGCCATTTGGGGAACGGCTTTAGGATGCACAAAGCTGGTTAGCTCAATATGTTTCAACCCGGCCGCCACCAGCTTATCCACCATCTGATTTTTGTGGGCTGTCTCAATCAGGGTAGGCTCATTCTGCAAACCGTCACGCGGTCCAACTTCGTAAATCTTTAGATAGTTACTCATGGCAGTGGGAAATGCCTTTCAACTACAGTTTATATATTTTGGGCGTGAAGCGTGAAACGTGATGCGTGAAAAGCCCTCACGTTTCACGCATCACGTTTCACGACAAAGTTGTCATCGTTTCTTCCAGAAGCGTTATCGCCTCAGTAACAACGGGCAGATCAAAAGCGAAGCGGGCACCGGCGGCGGCGTAGAGGTCGGGCAGCGGCCGCGTGCCGCCCAGCGCCAGTGATTCACGGTATTGGGCGACGGCGGCAGCCTGGTCACTGAGGGCGTTGTGCCACACCTGGACGGCCCCCAGTTGGGCCAGCCCATATTCCACATAATAAAACGGGTAGCGGAAAATGTGCAGTTTACGATGCCAGCCCGTCTCTTTGGCCGCTTGCAGGCCGCTCCAATCAACGGCCGGGATGAAGCGGTCCCACAGGTCAGACCAGGCTGCGTCACAGTTAGCAGTGTCATGGGCGGCCTGGGGATGGGTGTAGACCCAATGCTGGAAGGCGTCGACGACGGCCATGTAGGGCCAGAAGGTAACAATTTTTTGCAGGTGGCCCAGGCGGTGGCGGGCGTATTCGGCCGTTTCCGTATAAAAGCCACCATCTTCTGCCTTGAGATAAGGGGAAGCCAGCAGTTCCATGGCCATGGAAGCCACTTCGGCAAATTCGGCACCGGTGCGAAGCTGCTGCACGTAAGGCAGGCGAGAGGCTTCAAAAACGTGGAAGGCGTGACCGGCTTCGTGGAGCAATGTCTTGACATCGCCGGCCGTACCCACAGCATTCATGAAGATAAACGGCCGTTTCTCATACGGAAACGCGGTGCAGTAACCACCGGGGGCTTTCCCCTTGCTGTTGGGCAAATGGAGCAAATTCTCCCGGCGCATGGTGTCAAAATAATCCCCTAAAACGGGGTCGACCCGGTGAAAGATAGCCGCGCTCCGCTCTTCCAAATCAGCCACATCGGCAAACGGTTTGAGTGGCGGAAATTGCAGCGGGTACGTATCGGCGTCAAGATCCCAGGGACGCAGCCGGTCCAGGCCCAGGTCGGCGGCCAACTGCTCGTAAATGCGGGTAGCGGCGGGGACAACCACTTCTTCGATGGCCCGGTGGAACGTTTCACAATCGGCCGGGGTGTAATCAAAGCGTTGGCGCTCTTGCCAGCGGTAGGCACGGTAATCGATACGGCCGTCGGCATCCACAAAACCGGCGTTGGCTGCCTGCTGTAAACGATTGTCCAGCAGCTTGACCCATAGGTCATTGAGTGTTTCCCGGTCGGCCAGTTGACGCTGGCTGCGTAAGCGCCATATCTGCTCGCGCACGGCCCGGTCTGGCGTATGGAAAAAGGGCACAAGTTGGGTTAGCGTGCGCTCTTTGCCTTCCCATGCAACCGTTTGGTTCGTCATCCTGCCTTTCGAGCAGGAGTTTTACCGGCAATACGACTATGAAGTCGATTTCGTGGGCCATCCTTTGCTGGATGTGGTGGGCGATATACCCGCCGCAGAAAGCTTCCGCGAACGCAACGGGCTGGATAACCGCCCTATCATCGCCCTGCTGCCGGGCAGCCGCAAGCAGGAGATCGAGCGTACCCTGGAAGTGATGCTGGAAATGGTGCCGCATTTCCCCGCCTATCAGTTTGCCATCGCTGGCGCGCCTGCACAGGAAAAAACTTTTTATGAAAGCATCTTACGGAAATCCGGCGGCAGCGCCACCGCAGTAAAACTGATTGC
>JAWOIM010000789.1:0-3892 GCA_046484685.1 Chloroflexota bacterium
GCCACTTTGGTTGGGGAAGGGTGGGAGATCGATGTCGGGTGGGGGGAAACGGCCGGTACTGCGGGCAGCGACGTGGCCGTTTCTTCTGCCGGTTCCAGGTCCATATTGACAGCAATCTCTTCTAGCTTGATCAAGGAGTCCATACCCCAATTATAGAACATATGTGCGTTAAGTCAACGGCCGTTTACTGCTGGTCAGGCCAATTTTTGTCTTGCTATGATCAGTATCGGCCAACGGTATAGTCATAAGGAGGCTGCAATCCCTGATCAGCGACACGCCTTTTTGAGGCCAAACTATTCACTGAATACTGAAAACTGAATACTGTTTACTGTTTACTGTTTACTGTTTACTGTTTACTGACAACCGAATACCCCCCATTCACCACCTGCCATTGGGGAGGCGAAACCGGCCGGTCATAGCGGGGTTGTTCGTAAATAAGGGCCACTCCCTGCCGGCTGAGCGCATGGATGCGCTCCAGCTCTACCAAACGGGCCATATCGCTGTCAGAAAAGCGACGGATGGCTTCGTGCAAGCGGCCGAGGGTAGCCGCTTCCAGTTCTGTTTGCAGCCGCCGTTCGTGAGCCGCCGCCAGGGCAGCCTGGATTGTCGCCGGCATCTCAATCGGCCCCAGCATCACCCGCGAAAAAGTGAAGCCAATGTCGTGCAGCCGTGCCGTCAACTGCTGCCGTATCTGCCGCTCCAAGCGCTGGTGGCTGCCCGGCTGGCACAGCGCCTCAATTGTCATTTCCCCCAGCACATGTTGCAAAATATTCCCCATCTGTTTACGCACGGCCACGGCCGATTTAGCGGGCAAAACGCGGGCCGCTTTGGCCTGTTTAGCGGGCTGTACTCGCAGCGGTTCTAATGAGTAGGAAACCGACCAGGTGATGGTAAGGGGCAGCCCGCCGCTCGTCTGAATTCCCCGGTTTTGGCTGTCAACCGACAGCCCGCTAAGGGGAATGGTGGCGGCCAGGTATTCAAACGGCCGTAACCAATGTTGGCCGGCCGGCAAAAAGCGGGAAAAGCGCTGCCGGGAGCGGTCACCCACAACGGCCACCTCCAGCTCTATCACCTGCAGCAGCAGTTGGGACAGGATAAGCCAGATCAGCAGGGCGCTGATAATCAGGAGCAGCAGTAAAAGGGCGATAATGTGACCCCAGGTAACGGCCGTGAATAGAAGTCCTGCTGCCGTGATGACGAGTGTTATTTTTGACATTTCCTACTCCCTTACAGTTGGTGTATATAATACACTTATATAATAGTGTAAAACAAACACTATGTCAAGGGTAAAATTCATTGTTCACAATTTTCCATTAGCCCTTATAATGAACGTAACGCAGGTTGCCAACCTGCTTCTTTTCCAGGTTAACAACCTGGGTTACATTTACAGAGGAGAAAATCATGTTACAGAATGGTTCATTTGAAGATGGTTGGACCGATTTACCCCCTGCTGCCGGCAATTTAATCAATCAGCAGCCTAACGGCTGGACCCTGCGCTGGATTGAGCCTAACGAATCCTTGTTTGGGGCTAACGACACCGCCGGAGGCGTCCCAGAATGTGTACACAAGTTGGCTACTCAGCTTCCTCCCAATGAGCAGCCCGGTGGTCCGGACGCTTTAATTCTGGAGGGGACAACGACGTACAAGATTTTTCATTCCGGGGCAGCTTTTGGGGCTGAGTTAAAGCAGACGGTTAGCGGTTTAAACCCCGGCAGCAGGGCCACCTTGACCGTCCCTATTTTAGCCGTTCTTTACAGTGAGACTGATCCTTTTGGTGCCGAATCAGGCGTCTGGGTTAATGGAGAAGGGGAATGGGTAAATGGTGGCGTTATGGGCAACCGTCACTGGCATGAACATACCCACCAGTTTACTGTTCCCCCAACAGGAACGGCCGAGATTGTTATCCGCGTTAAGAGTAAATGGCCCCGGCCCAAAGACTTTTTCATTGACCACATCCGGCTTCAGGCCGAGACCGGTCGCCCGCAGCGTGGCGACGACCCCCCTGTTCCCGATCCGCTGCGGCCGGGTGTGACCTTGCCGGGCCGGGAGGAGCCGGGCCTGAGGCGGTCCCAAGTGACGGTAACGGTACCCGGCAATCTGCCGGTTGTTACGGCCCAGGCTGACAAAATTGGCTCGGTGATCATTGTGGTCCCTGAGGGCGTGGAAGTTATTATCGAGCGGAACTGAAATATCCCCCAAGGTTTTTTGCCGGAAAGGAAACGGCCGTGGTTTACGTCTATAGGGTAGAACGGCCCTGTTTTCGGCTGCAAATAGCAACTTATTTGTGGATGTCTACATGGCCCCAAGACTATTTTATCCTGAAATAAATCAAGGAGACAATGATGAAAAAAGCAGGAACCGTATTATTCAGTTTGCTTTTCACGGCGGGGATGGGGTTATTTTTTATATATATCTTTATGTTCTCTATGCACGGTACGGATGAGTACGACTGTGTGATGGCCCATGTGGAAAATGCCGCTGTAGTACGCCAATATCTGGGCCAGCCGGTAGAGCCGGGCCGCTTTATTTTCTTATCTTACTGGGAAAGCCAGGGGTCGCGTGTGGAAACGGCATTTAGTACGGCCGTTTCTGGCCCACAGGGTCAGGGCCGGGTGCGGGCTGAAATTTTCCGCTCGGCTGCTTCATCAGCGATGACGATTGACCTGAAGGTAGAGGGTGAAACCGTTAACGTTTATGCGGGAGAATACCAATGCCAGTCGGGTATTGGACGTTAAGAGAGAGGATTTAGCCGTATTCCGTATTCCGTAATTCTCTCTCGGTTACGCAATACGAAATACACAATACGCTTTACCAGCTAGGAATCGAGCGGTTTTCTTCTTCTAAACGGTAAAATTATGGCGGAATAAGTTATGAGTAGCTCATAACTTATTCCGTTCTTTTTTGCCAGTATCGCCTAATACCATCCACCGTCATGTATAAGGGGTTGGCCATCTCATACAGACGCATCGTCTCTGCATCTACACCGGCGGCCGCGCCTCGTTCCCGGGTCCAGCTTTCATAGGCCGTGACCATTTCGGCGCGATCTAAGCCGGCATCTAGCTGTTTTTTAACCCACTCGGTGGCTTCATTGACAATCTGCTCCACCTTATCCAGGTGAGTGGCTACATCGGTTACAGGGCCAAAATGGGTGGGGTAAATTTGGGTAAAGTTTGCCTGGCGCAGTCGTGCCAGCGAAACCAGCCATTCTTCCCGGTCAAACTCTGGGGGCGGTGCCGGTATATCAACAAACGCTGATCCGGGCAGGCGAATACCGGTCGTATCCCCGGTAAAGCCAATTTGCCCCACTTTGAAGACGTGGTGATGGCGGGCATGGCCTGGCGTTTCGTAGGCGGTAAAGGTCAGCCCGGCCGCTTCGAACTGGTCGTTGTCATATAAAGCAACCACCCGCTCGGCTGGGGCCGGAACCATCGTGCCCCACAGGCTGTCCATTTTATCCCCATAGATACGGCCGGCGCTGGCTAACAGCCGGCGGGGATCAATCAGGTGGGGTGCCCCAAAATGATGGACGTAAACGGTAGCCCCTTGGGCAGCCCACCAGCCGGCCGCTCCGGCATGATCCAGATGAATATGGGTTACCAGGATATGGGTAATATCAGCCGGCTGGTAGCCGTGTGCGTGCAGTTGGTCCAATAAGGTGGCCAATGTTGAACCAGGGCCGGTTTCAATCAACACCAAACCGGCCGGTCCTTCGAGCAGGTAAGCAGCAATTGTTTGCGGCAACCCCTGAAAATGGAGGTCAAGCGTGTGTATGTTCATGATGCCGCTAATCATACCAAAAGGTGCCTGAAACGTGAAACGAGCGATGATTGTGGCTCCCGGGTTGATAGGCCGTGATGCGTGAACCGTGACCAGAGAGACCTCACGCATCACG
>JAWOIM010000793.1:0-3170 GCA_046484685.1 Chloroflexota bacterium
TGGACAAGAGCCACTTTTTGACCCATCTGGTAAAAGCGTGCAGGGGCCTGATAGGCGGCAGCCAGACGGGAGCCTGAATGCGCCACGCCTCGCGCTGAACTGCTTGCCAAAGCGCTGCATCTGTTACGTTTTGTTCACGCAAATAAGCTTGCAACCAGTCCAGGAAAAATTGACGGGTGTTGATGGTCTGCCCTAGTTTTTGGGCAACGGCCGTACTGGCTTCCGGATGCTGTCGATATCGATCCCAACAAATATTGCAAACCAAAATTGGCGTTTTTAGGCACACCTTGCTGTAAAATGCCTGGTCTTCGTAAACCGTGTGTAGACCGACAAATGTCTCTACAAAACCGCCGGTTGCTTCCATTACAGAGCGTCGTACCAGAATGCTGGAAGGGCAAGGAACGGCCGTCTTGCCACGCAAGAAGAGCAGAAGCAGGTGGGGAGGGTAGATCACGGTATGAGATGGAACCCCAGACAGGGGTAAGAAATCACGCTCGTTGTCAGCGGGATTTTGGGTCCAACTATACCAATACATAGATTGACCATAGAGCATACCTGCTTGAGGATGAGCTTCCAGTAGCGCTACCTGTTCTGTCAATTTGTGGGGCAGCCAGATATCGTCCGCATCCAGCAGGGCAATGTAACAGCCTTGCGCCTGTTGGATACCCAGATTGCGCGAGGCGCTCATACCGCGATTGGCATGATCGGGGTGTTCGAGGTAACGTATCCGATCAGGCTGCTGGGCGGCATAGCGGCGGGCAATATCTGTACTGGCGTCAGTCGAACCATCGTCTACCAGCAGCAGTTCCCACTGCTCATATGTCTGGGCGCAAATGCTTTCCACAGCTTCACCAAGATATTTGTCGGCATTAAAAAAAATGACGACGATTGAGACCAAAGGGTTTTCACTCATTTCCTCTGAATTCTCCTTTATGAAGCTGTCAACTTTAATGACGCTGCCATTTCCCCAACCAACGTTCTAGCACAGCTCCATTCCAATTGGGCAGCCAGAATCGGGGCAGACGAAATAGATTGCTGCCGCTGTGGACCACATCGTTGCCGCTGGTGCAGGCCAGGCCAAAACCGGCTTTTTCAACTAAATGCTGCGTCTTTGTGGGGCTGTTACCGTGGGGGTAAGAAAAGAAGGGAATCGGCCGTTGCAGCAGCGATTCCAGGTAGGTTTTACTACCGCCAATTTCTGCCTGCTGCGCCGCTGTAGGCAGCTCGCCTAACAGGGGGTGCGTTTCGGTGTGGGCACCAATGGTAATATGATCGTGGTTGGCCAACGTTTGCAGTTCGGCAGAAGTCATGGTAAGGACGGCAGCCGGAGCCACGGGCCATACCGTCTCGGCCCAGGCCTGCAACTGGTTTAGCACAGACGACCGGGCCTCAGGCAGCAGTACCAACCGTTGGTGCAACTGGTGTAACAAGCGGTGTCGTGGACTTTGGGATCCTTTTTGCAGCGTCAGATGTTCGGAATCCAGCATCGACCAGGCGAACGGCTCAGTTCCAATCTGCATATCCAGTCTGTCCGGTAGAATGGCCGGATTGAAGATAATCCGGGCCAGCTTATCCCACCAAAATTCCTGACCCAGGACGCCAGAGACGATAAATACCGTGGCCGGCAAACCACGCTCTGCCAGCAACGGTGCGGCTTTGTGCAAAATATCGGTGTAGCCATCGTCAAAAGTGATAACAACGGCGCGGGGGGGCAGCGCTCCCGCTATTAGCCCCTGGCGCAGCGTTTCCAGATCGATGACGTTGGTCATGCGCTGCAATAGATCCAGATGTTGGGCAAAATGGTCCGGGTGGATGCACAGTTCGTAGGGATCAACGGCCTCAGCCGCTACCCGGTGATAGCCCAAGATCAGTACTGAATCAATGACCTGGCTGCGCAGCCAGGTGGCCGTGCGCCACACAGTCTTCATACCGCGAATTCTCATTTATCTGTCTCCGGACGCACGGCGCGTATGGTGATCAGGAGTTGGTAATCGGGATCAACGTAGTCCAACTCGGCCGGTCGCAGCTCGTTAATGGCCAATCCGTGCAGAAAGGCAATGGTGGCCAACACGTTGCCCTGTGTCTCAATTTGTAGCTGGTCGGCGGGGAAAGCAGCCGTAAACAACGCCTTGGCAGAATCGGTGGTAAAACTCCAATAATACCCCCAGCGGTCCATGTCATAACGGCTGATTTTGCTGATACCGGGAACGGTGACCAGGGCTACCCCGCCCGGTTTCAGGCTGTGGTACATGGTATGAACGGCCGTTTGCACCTCAAAAATCGCCTGCAATGTCTGGGTTACAATCAGGCAGTCGAAGCTGGCCTGGGGAATGCTGCCCGGATCTGTCAGGCTGCCAATCAGGGTCACATGTTCTTTCTGTTCGGCCACATGCAGCACCACACTTTCCGTAACCTGTTCGCCGCCAAACCGGCGCGTGTAGGTATTATCCCCGATTTCCAGCACGCGCCCTTGAATGTCATTTGCCTGGCGGGCCAGGAAGCGTTCAATATAGTAACGATCAATGGGGCGACCCCGCTCCAGGCCCCAGTTTGGGCTGATAGGCCGCAGCCGTCGCAAACTACCCCATCTGGCCCAACCCACGGGCGGCCAGCGCGTATAGCGCACAATCTTGCGACGAGTAGAGAGGGGCAGCAGCCGTTGGACCAGCGATCTTAATGAATTTGTGAGCATATTTTTTCCAGAGTCATCATAGCGTCTTTCTAATCAGATTGCCAGGGGGTGGGCAGTATATTCTCCCCATATAAATAATCCAGCCCAAAGGCGGCAACAATAGCTAAAATGTCATCAATCTGTCGCGTTGTCAATTTCTTTTGCCACTGCGATACTTTATCATGACCATGCATGACGGCGCTGTCGGCGGTAACAGTGCTGGAAGGCCGCGCCAAAGTGGTAAAGACAGATTGTTTATACGTTTGCCCGACTGCTTGAAACAGTTGTGGAATTTCTACCTCTGGTTGAACAATCAGGTTTTCATAAAAGATGACGTGCCAATCCTGCCTGGCAAATTGTTGGAGAGGCACCAAATTACTAATGCACCACACCAGGGCATGTTTTTGCGCTGCCTCCTCGGGGTTGTTCACGAACCTGACGCCCTCGATGGCGGCCAGATCGTTGATCCTCAGGTTATCTTTGAGGTCGAGGCCGGAGA